>NZ_JACHZG010000011.1 GCF_014193425.1 Microlunatus antarcticus
CGGCCGGTCGCAGACGTCGACGGCCCTCGTGGGCGCCCCGCTGACCGTCGTCGCCTCGGCCGCGCTGCCGGGCATCGACCCCGCCACGATCGTCACGGCGGCCGCCGACGCGCCCGCAGACAGCTCCTCGGACACGGGCAGCACCAACGGCGTCATCAGCCGGTCGCCGGAGGGCACGACCCAGGTCCAGTGGGCCAGCATCCTGGCCCCGCCGCAGCTCGACCCGACGGCCACGTTCCGGGTGGTGCTCGACGCGAAGGACTTCGTCGTCCCCACCGTGGACCTCAGCGTGCAGCCGGGTCTGGTGACCGACCCCTCCGTCGGCGCCCTGATCGACTCCGCGTTCAACCCCAAGAACTCCGACGAGCTCGCGCTCGAGACCCGCACCATCGCCCTCATCGGTGACGTCAACGACGTCCTCGGCCGGTCCAGCGACACGATCTCCGGGGTCCGCAAGACCCTCGACGCCTCGTCCAAGACGCTCGGCACCAAGACGGTGCAGTCCCTGACCGAGGACACCAAGACGATCAGCACCTCGCTCAAGTCCTCGAGCGACAACATCGACTCCCTCGGCGACGACCTCAGGTCGTCGCTGCAGAGCACCCAGTCCGCGACCCTGCAGCGGATGTCGGAGACGGTCTCGCAGCTGCAGGACCTGATCGGCGACACCTCGGCCTCCGAGCCCGCCGTCCAGACCGACGGCGAGGGGTGCCAGACGACGGTGAAGGCGTCCGGCGGCGGGGGCGGGGTGTACGGGAGCCTGCTCGCGGTCACCGCGCAGCTCGACGGCTACCAGGCCGCGACCGACGCCTGCAAGCTCGCCATCCAGGGCGAGATCACCTCGACGATCGGCCCGGCGGTCCCCGACGCCACGAACTGCCCGGTCGACGCCGAGACGCCCGCCGTCACCTGCTCGCTGGCCCAGGCCCGCGAGCGCTTCGCCGCGGTCACCGCCTCGATCGGCGCGAGCCAGGACGCGTCGAAGGCCCTGGACCTGACGACGCTGAACCCGGTCGAGGGCGCCATCACCACCCTGGGCACGCAGCTCGGCGCGGTGGGGGACGCGACCTCCGCGCTGCTGAGCAAGGACCCGGAGAAGGGCGCCCCGGCGCTGGTACGGGTCGACGCGTCGCTCGACGCGGCGTCCGACTCCCTCACCGCGGCCGGCGGCACGCTCGGCGACCTGACCGACGCACTCGACGGCGTCCGCGGCGAGGCCGTGGAGAACCAGAAGAAGGTCGCCTCTCTGCGGGAGCAGAGCGACGACCTGGCCGACGCGCTCTGCGCCGTCGCCGGGGACGGGACCCAGCCCGGGCGGCTCAGCGCAGCGCAGGTCGAGGCGCTCCGGGCCTACCTCGTCGACCAGGGCTGCGACGACAAGACGGACCTCACGCCGCCGGACAAGTGGGACACCCCGCTGACCGACCGGCTCGACGGGCAGGCCGACGCGTGGGCGACGGTCGCGGCGGCCCTCGACACCGAGAGCGACGACCACAACATCGGCCGTCGGCTCGGCGACCTGAAGCAGCAGCTCGCCGACCTGCGCGAGCAGCTCACCGCCGCGTCGTCCGACCTGGAGGACAACCGGGCCGCACTGGTCGCGATCAACACGAAGGTGCTGGCCGCCGAGGCCTCCCTGAAGCTCCTCGGCACCAGCGTCGGCGGCGTCCAGGACAGCTACGTCGAGGCGAAGCAGAAGCTCGACGCCGCGCTGGCCCAGGCCGCGGAGCAGGCCGACAAGGCGACCTCCGAGAGCCTGACCGCTGACGCGATCAAGCGGGTCGCCGACCAGGGCCAGGCGTCGAGCGACGAGCTCGGCACCGCGTTCGACGACTCCGCCAAGGGCCTCGAGGCGGCCGCGGACCAGCTCCGTGACGGCACGGCCGCGACGCTCAAGAAGCAGCAGGCGGACCTCGCGGACCAGGAGAAGTCGAACGAGGCGGAGCTCAACGACAAGACCAAGGCCGGGCTCAGCTCCATCTCCGGCAGCGTCACGTCGGCCACCCGGGACATCGACACCACGCGGACGTCGCTGACCAAGGACCTGAACAACGTCCTGCTCGACCTCGGCAACCCGAAGGAGCCCGGCAAGGGCCTCCTGGGGACGCTGAGCAAGAGCGCGCGGGCCGCCGACTCGGCCGACTACCAGCTCGGGCTGGCGTCGGACAAGGTCAGCTCGTACTCCTCGGTCCGCAGCCAGGAGGTCGGCGGGATCCTGCTGCGCCAGGCGCAGGCCGAGGCCGCCCTGCAGCGCCAGGCCGAGCTCCCGGCGTTCGCGACGGAGCTGCCGGCGAACACGGCGCACCGCACCATCTACCTGTTCCACGTCGGTGGGGACCGTTGAGCCCACGGCTCGTGCACCGCGCGACGACGCTGGCCGCCGGCCTCGCCCTCCTGGCGACAGCCGGGTGCAGCGTCAGCACCCCGCAGACCGGGCTCGCCGCGCCCGTCCCCGTCGAGCTGACGGCCGAGGTCCCCGGCCAGCTGACGATCGGCGTCGAGGTGACGCTGAGCGGCGCGCCGGGCGAGGGGGCCGAGTGGCGTGACGCCGCGGAGGGTGCGGTCGTCGCGGCGCGGCGGTTCGCGCTCGGCGGCACCAAGATCACCCTCGTCGCGATCAACGACAAGGGCACCAGCGACGGGGCGGCCAGCGCCGTCAAGGCCCTCGCCGGCCGCAACGTGAGTGCCGTCGTCATGGCCACCACCGGCGAGCACGTCGCCGCCGGGCTCACCGAGGCGGCGGCCGACCAGATCCCCGTCCTCCTGCCGTACGACCTCGGCGCAGACGGCGCCGCCGGCCAGGTCTGGTCGACCGGCCCCGGGCGGCAGGCCACGGACACCCGCCTGGTCGAGACGATGGCCGGCCGGAAGCTCGACGCGCCGCTCCTCGTCGACGCGGGCGGGGGCCCGGTCACCGGGCTCACCCCGCGCGACGTGCAGACGTACGCCGCCGGTGCCGACGCGGCCGCCCTGGCCCAGGGCGTCGCGCGTCGGCAGCGGCAGCTGGACACGGCGGTCGACAGCGTCGTCGTCTCCGGCGCCCCCGAGCTGCAGGCTGCGGTCGTCGCCGCCCTGCAGGGTGCGGGCGTCGACGTCCCGATCCTGCTCACGCCGCAGGCGCTGAGCCCGGCGTTCCCCGCGGCCCTGGTCGCCGCGGGCGGGTCGCTCTCGGGCCAGCTGACCTCGGTCGGTCTGGACGACGGCGACGCGACCGCCCTCGAGTCGACCGACGCCGGGCGCGCGCTGGCCGCGTACTTCTCGGGCCTGCAGCTCGCCGCCGGCGACCCGGCCACGAAGGACCTCGCGGGCGACCGGCCCTTCGCCGAGGTGGCCGCGGCTGCCGACGTCTCGAGCCACGATGCGGTGGTCGCCGTGGTCCGCGCCGCCGCAGTGGCGAGGAGCACCGACCCCGCCCGGGTCGCCGAGGCCCTGCCCGGCCTCCGGCTCGGCTCGGGGGACGGGATCGCCGGGCCGCCGCTCGACTTCTCGAGCACCGGGGCCGTACCCGCGGACGCCGTGGTCCCGCTCGCCTCCACCGCCGTGTCGCCCGGGGTCAGGCCCGCCTCGGACGCCCCCGCTCTTTTCTGGTTCGACAGCACCCGCTCCTGACCCCGCTTTCTGTCACACGCGACCTGCATAGTGCTTACGGTTGGGCTGGCTCAGCCACGAACGAGGAGACCCCGTGCACCTGGTGATCGAGGTCGACGGCACCCGCCGCGAGGTCGAGCTCGCCCAGGCGGCTGACGCCGCGACGCTCGCCGACCTGGTCGAGCACGCCTGCCAGGTCCCGCTCCCGGCCGACGTCCCCCTGTGGGTGGACGGCACCCGCCACGAGGCGGGTGACCTGGTGCGCGACGTCGCGCTCATCGAGGGCAGCCGGATCGGCCGGTCGCCGGCCGAGCAGGCTGTCCCTGTCCCGGGCTGGGCCGCGTCGCTCTCGGCCGGCCTCGACGCCGGCTGGACCGTCCCCGTCCCGACCGGGCGCCCGCTGCTGATCGGCCGCTCGCCGCAGGCCGACATCACCCTCGACTCCCCCAGCGCCTCCTGGAGCCACGCCACCCTCGAGCACGACGGCGACGGGCTGCGCGTCCGCGACGCCGGGTCGACGAACGGCACCTTCGTCCGCGGCGAGAAGGTCGACGACGAGGGCGTGGTCGTCGAGGACGGCGACGTGATCGTCTGCGGCGGGGCCGCCATCACCGTCTGGCACGGCGCCGATGAGGCTCTCGCCCCCGCGCCGGGGACGCTGCACAACCTGACCCAGACGGCGACCGTGCCGTTCAACCGCCCGCCCCGGCCGGGCCTGCCGCCCGAGCCCACCGGGTTCGAGCCGCCCACCCGCAAGCCCGAGCCGCCGCCAGCGCGGTTCGCCATCGCGACCGTCGCCGCCCCGCTGCTGATGGCGGTGGTGATGGTCGCGGTCATGCGCAACCCCGCGTACGCGATGCTCGCGATCCTCAGCCCGGTCCTCGTCCTCGGCACCACCGTGGAGCAGCGCCGGCGGCGCAAGAAGGACATCCAGGAGAACGACGCGGCGTTCACCACGGGCTTCGACGCGTTCAAGGCCGACCTCGCCGCGGCCGGCGCCACCGAACGTGCCCGGCGCCGCGACCTCGCCCCCGACCCCGCCCGTACGCTCCGCCGCGCGGCGCTGCCCACGACGACGCTGTGGCAGCGGCGGGCGGCGGCGACCGACTTCCTGTCCCTGCACGCCGGCGTCGGGAACGTGCCGTGGAAGCCGCCGGTCGACCCGATCGCGGTCAAACGCTCCGGGGCGGAGGTCGCCGAGGTGGTCGACGCCGCGGTCCTGCCCACCGCTCCTGTCGAGGTCGACCTCACGCACGCCGGGGTCGTCGGGATCGTGGGCGACCGCGCGGACGCCCTCGCTGTGGCCCGGAGCCTGCTCTGCCAGGCGGCGACCCACTGCGGCCCGGCCGACCTGACCGTCGGGGTGTTCTGCGACCCGGGCCGCGAGGAGGAGTGGACCTGGGCCGGCTGGCTCCCCCACGTCCGACGCCTCGGCGACGGCTCGGGCGGTCAGTGGCTCTCCACCGAACGGTCCCGGAGCGAGTCCATGCTGCGGGCGATGCGCGACGGGATCGAGTCGTTCCCCACCCCGGCCCTCCTGCTCGTGCTCGACTCCGACGTGCTCACCGAGGGCCGCGACGCCCCCGCCCGCTGGCTCCTCGGCCACGGTCGGCCGATGCCCCAGCAGCTCGTGCAACCGCGTCAGGAGACCCAGGTCTCGGGCATCGTCCTCGCCGCAACCGCCGAGCAGCTCCCCGCCGCCTGCACCACCGTGATCGACGTGGGCCGCGACGCCACGGGCACCGTCACGCGCCCGTTGGACCGCTTGACCATCCCCGATGTCGTGCTCGCCGGCGTCGGTCTGGACTCGGCCCGCAGCTGCGCCGCCTCCCTCGCCCGCTTCGACGACCCCGAGCTCTCGATCCCCGGCGCCTCCCTGCCCGGTCTCGTCCGGCTGCCGCCGCTGCTCGGCATCGACGAGGTCAACGCCGCCGCCATCCGCCGGATCTGGTCGTCCTCGACCCGGATCTCGACCCCGCTCGGCGTCGGCGAGAACGGCGTCTTCGGCATCGACCTCGTCCGCGACGGCCCGCACGGCCTCGTCGGCGGCACGACCGGCTCGGGCAAGAGCGAGTTCCTGCGCTCGATGGTCGCCGGGCTCGCGGCGCGCAACGACCCGACGCGGCTGACGTTCATCCTCATCGACTTCAAGGGCGGCGCCGCCTTCAAGACCTGCGAGCGGCTGCCGCACACGATCGGCACGGTCAGCAACCTGGACGAGCAGCTGGCCGACCGCGCCCTGACGGCGCTCGAGGCCGAGCTGCGCTACCGCCAGGAGATGTTCGCCCGGGCCGGCGAGGGCGTCGACAACCTCGACGCCTACCTCGCCACCAAGCCCGAGGTGCCGATGCCCCGGCTGCTGCTGGTCATCGACGAGTTCGCGATGCTGGCCAAGGACTACCCCGACGTCCTGAAGTCCCTCGTGAGCGTGGCCGCCGTCGGCCGCACGCTCGGGGTCCACATGATCCTGGCGACCCAGCGCCCCGCCGGCGTGGTCAACGAGGACATCCTCGCCAACACCAACCTCCGCGTGGCGCTGCGCGTGCAGAGCCGCGACGACTCCACCAACGTCATCGGCGTCCCGGCGGCCGCGGCCATCGGGCGCACGCAGTGGGGCCGCGCGTACGTCAAGCTCGGCCAGGACGACATCAGCCCCGTGCAAACCGCCCTCGTCACGGGTCGCGCCGAGCGGCAGACCTCTCAGCTCGTCGACCTGCACCCCGTGCACTTCGGTCACGACGAGCAGCGCGAGACCGGGACGACCGAGCGCGACGACGACGCGACCGACCTCGACCTGCTGATCGACGCGATCGTCGAGGCCAACGGCGAGCTCGGCTACGCCGCGCCGCGGCCGGTGTGGCCTGAGCCGCTCGGCACCCGGGTGTCGCTGTCGGTCGCCGGGGAGCAGCCGGCGGAGGGGCAGCCGTCCGTGGGCCGGGTGCGCGGGTCGCTGGTCGAGTTCGCCGTGGCCGACGACCCGCGCCGGCAGCTGCAGCTGCCGGTCGGCTGGGACCTCGAGCGCGGCAACCTGCTGGTCCTCGGCATCCCGGGCAGCGGGACGACGACGACCCTGTCCTCCATCGCACTCACGCTCGCCGACACGTACGCGCCCGAGGACCTCGACCTCCTCGTCCTCGACCTGGGCACCCGCGAGCTCGCCCCGCTGGCCGACTTGCCGCACACGGTCGCGTACGTCGGAGCCGGCTCGGGGACGCGCGAGCAGCAGGTGCGCTTCCTCAAGTTCATCCGCGCCGAGCTCGAGCGGCGGCGCGCGACCCCCGGCCCGCACCGCCGGATGGTCGTCCTCGTCGACGGCCTCGGGGTGCTGAAGGACGAGTACGACGACTTCGAGGGCCTCAAGCTGCTCGACGGGCTCTACCGGGTGATCTCCGACGGTCCGGACGTGCAGATGTCGACGGCGATCACGACGTCGCGCTCCAAGGCCGTGCCGAGCGCGGTCGAGGAGGTCGTCACCCAGCGCTGGCTGTTCCGGCTCGCGGACCCGTACGACTACAGCATCTCCGGCGTCCCGACCAAGCTGGCGCCGCCGCCGATCCCGGGCCGCTGCGTGCTCGCGGAGACCAAGCTGCACGCGCACGTGGCAACGGCCGACGGCACGCTGCCGGAGACCGTCGCCATGATCAGCAAGCGCTGGGGCGAGGTCGCGCCCAAGCCGCAGGTCGTCGGGCAGCTGCCGACCTCGGTGACCGTGACCGAGCTCGGGGCGCCCGCGCGGCTCGAGACGGAGCCGTGGCGGCTGCCCGTCGGGATCCGCGAGTCCGACCTCGGGGTCGCCGAGCTCGAGGTCTTCGAGGGCGAGCACGTCATGTTCTGCGGGCCGGCCCGCTCGGGCAAGTCGACCCTGCTGCTGGCCGTCGGCGAGCTCCTCCGCGCTCAGGGGGTCGCCGTGTGGGGCGTGGGCGGGCGCCGCTCCCCCCTCGTCCAGGCCGGGCTCGACCGGTGCGCGGTCGGCGAGGAGGAGGCGACCGCGCTGCTCGCGTCGGCCCGCGTGCACACCGGCCGCCTGGTTCTGCTGGTGGACGACGCGGAGCAGTTCGCGGACAACGACCAGGCGTTCGCCGGGCTGCTCGCGGCGAAGACGACCGACCTGCTGGTCGTGGCGGCGGGCCGTTCCGACGACCTGCGGACCATGTACTCGCACTGGACCAAGACCGTCCGCAAGGCCCGGTGCGGGGTGCTGCTGCAGCCCCACATCGACTTCGACGGAGACCTGCTCGGCGTGACCCTGCCGCGACGCGCCCCGGTCGAGATCACCCCCGGCCGTGGCTACGTCATCTCGAGCGGGTCCATCGACCTGCTGCAGGCCGTGAGCCCGTCCCGCGCCGCATGACTCCGGCAGCCAGTAGCCCGTCGGGGCCCCCGCTCCGGGAGGTGCGGGCCGACTTCGACGACGAGACGATCGTGGTCTACCAGGCCTACCCGTCCGCGATAGCCGGCCCGGCCGTCGACGCCCAGCGCTTCGTGCCGCCGTTCAGCCCCGACCGGATGACGTGGATCAAGCCGTCGTTCCTCTGGATGATGTACCGCTGCGGCTGGGCGACGAAGCCGGGTCAGGAGCGGGTCCTCGCCGTCCGGATGACCCGCGCCGGGTTCGAGGAGGCCCTCTCCGCGGCGTGCCTGAGCCACTTCGACCCGCACGTCTACCCCGACCACGACGCCTGGCAGCGGCGCCTGGCGCGCTCAGCCGTGCGCGTGCAGTGGGACCCGGAGCGCGACCCGGCGACGAACCCGCTGCCATGGCGGTCGCTCCAGGTCGGCCTGGGTCGTGGCGTCGTCCCTGCGTACGTCGACCAGTGGATCGTGGGGCTGGAGGACATCACCGACCGGGTCGAGCGGCTGCGCGACCAGCCCGCCTCCGAACGCACGAGGCTGCCGCAGGAGCGGCCCTACCCGCTGCCGCCCGACGTGGCGTCGGTGGTCGGCGTCTGAGCGCAGACCGTACGAGATCGGCGCGGATCTGACCGCGTCTGCCCGGTCAGATCCGCACCGATCTTCCGGTGCTGCTCAGTCCGCGGTCTCCTCCGGGGGTCGTTCGACGCTCAGCTTCCGCGCGTCGTGATCTCGAACGGTTCGCTCGTCAGGTTGTCGAAGTTGCCGACGCGAGCCCCGATCTGGCAGTCCTGGGCCACCGACTGCGCCTGCACGACGAGCCCGTCCTTGGAGACGTCGAGCGCGCCCGAGCACCCGTCGGTGAAGCGCACGCCCTCTGCGCCGCCCGCGATCGCCGCCAGCGCCTGGGACGGCTTGCCCGTCGCCGGGCTCAGGTAGAGGGGGTTGAGCTCGTCCGGGCCGTTCGGCCACACCGGGAGCAGGGAGATCTTCAGCGTCGTGCCGCTGACCGTCCGGGTCGGGCCCTTCACGACGATCGACGTGAGCCGCTGGACCGGGTAGGCCGTGCTCGTCACCTGCGCGTCGCTCGTCGCCGTGTCGGTCGCCTGGGCGGCCGAGCGCAGCCAGTCTTCGAGCGCCGACGTCGGGTCCGCACCGCCCAGCGTCAGCGGCACGGTCGCCGTGGCGGTCACGCTGCCCTGGGCCGGGATCGTCTCGGTCTCGACCGACCACGCGCACGGGGTGTCGATGCCCGTGACCGACCGGACGTTCGGCCGGGCCGTGCCCTGGCTCCACTGCACCGCGGGGCACTGCGCCACGGCGTCGCCGGCCCCGGGCACGACCTCGAGGAACGGACCCTGCAGCGGAGCCGCCTGCGCCGCGTACGTGATCGTCAGCGTGGCCGTTGACGAGGACGGGTCCCAGGTCGCCGAGCGGCTGATGCCGAGGCCGCTCGCACGCGCCGTGCTCTGCTGCTGGGCCTGGACCGGGGCGGCCGTGGGGGCCACCTGCGGCCCGTCGGGACCGGCGGCCCGCACGATCCAGAAGACGCCGAAGGCCACGAGCAGGGCGCCGACGACGATCAGCGCGATGGTCCGGCGGTCCCGCAACCGCCAGCGGGAGGAGGTGGCGGCGGTCGACGTCGGCCGCGGCGTGACGGCCGCGGGCAGGACCGGCATCGAGCGCAGCATCGTGTCCGAGCTGGACGTGCCCAGCTCGGGGAGAGGTTCGGTCGGCGCGGCGGGAGCGGAGGACGCCACGTCCGGGTCCGTGCCCGCCGCGGTCGAGGTGACGACGGGCGGCGTGATCCCGCGCAGCTCGGTCGCCGGGCCGCCCGCCGACTGGAAGTCCTCCGGCCTGCCCTGCGCGGGCAGCGCCTCCAGGTCGCTGACGGAGGGGGCGAGCCGGCGGAGCTGGGCGGCGGCGACCCGCGCGGTGGGCCGCCGGGCCGGGTCCTTGGCGAGCATGCCCGAGATCGCGGCCCACACGGGCTCGGGCACGGGCAGGCGCGGCGGCTCGCTCGTCACGTGCCGGTGGGCGACGGCGTAGCCCGTCCCCGCGCCGGCGAACGGCGTCCGCCCGCCGAGCAGCTCGTAGAGCAGGATGCCCGCGCCGTACACGTCGGCGGGCAGGTCCCCGACGCCGGTGACGAGCTGTTCGGGGGCCATGTACTCCGGCGTCCCGATCAGGCCGGAGCTGCTGCGCGTCTCGTCGGCCACGATCTCGGCGATGCCGAAGTCGGAGAGCTTGACCGCGCCGGGTCCGAGGTACTGCCACGCGGAGGCGAGCAGGACGTTGTCGGGCTTGAGGTCGCGGTGCAGGACGTTCCGGTCGTGGGCCGCGGCCAGGCCGTCGAGGACGGACGCGGCGACCCGGAACGCGACGGCCGGGCGCAGCGGTCCGCGTTCGGTGAGGGTGTCGCGCAGCGAACCCCCGCCGACGAACTCCATCACGATCGCCAGCCGTTCGCCCTCCACGACGAGGTCGCGCACGGCGACGACGTTCGGGTGGCGCAGGCCGACGAGGATCGACCGCTCGCGGACGAAGCGTTCGACGAGCGTCTCGTCCTGGAGGTGCTCGCGGTGCAGGACCTTGGCTGCGATCGTCTCGCCGCTGCGCCGGTCGGTCCCCCGCCAGACCTCACCCGTCGCGCCGCGACCGATGCGTTCGTCGAGCACGTACGAGGCCCCCAGGGCGTCGTCGAATGCCTCGGGGGGCACGCGTCACCAGCCTCTCGACAGCACTCGGCAGAACGCGCTAACGGTAGCCGGGCGTGAGGTCGTCGGAGCCGACCTCCGCGAACCGCTCGAGCATGAGCGCCTCGGCGAGGCAGGCCCGCTCGAAGTCGCCGAGGTGCAGGGACTCGTTCGCGCCGTGGGGCCGGCTGTCGGGGTCGCCGACGGCGGTGACGAGGACGGTCGCCGACGGGAACGCCTCCCGGAACGCGGCGACCATCGGGATGCTGCCGCCCTGCCCCACGAACACGGCGTCGGTCGTCCACGCCTCCCGGAACGCCCCCTGCGCGGCGTCGGCGTACGGGCCCTCGAAGGGGATCAGCGACGGCTGACCGGTGTCGCCCCGGTCGACGCTGACGTGCGCGCCCCAGGGCGCGTGCTCCTGCAGGTGCCGTTCCAGGTGGCCGAGCGCGGCGACGGCGTCGTCCCCGGGAGCGACGCGGAGGCTGATCTTGGCCTGCGCCGACGGGATCAGCGTGTTGGAGGCGCGGTCGACCGGGGTGGTGCTGAGCGCGATGACGGCGATCGCCGGCTTGCACCAGAGGCGTTCGACCAGGCTCCCGGTGCCGATCCAGTCGACGCCGTCCAGCAGCCCGGCCTCGGCCCGCAGCCGGTCCTCGGGGTAGTCCAGCGCCGGTGGCTCGGCGACCGCGAGGCCGTCGACGGCCACGTCGCCGGCCTCGTCGTGGAGCGTCGCGAGGAGGCGGCAGAGCGTGGTCAACGCGTCTGGCACGGGCCCGCCGAAGCTCCCCGAGTGGATGGCGTGGTCGAGGGTCGACACGGTGACGACGCAGTCGGCGAGCCCCCGCAGCGAGGTCGTGAACGCGGGCGTCCCGACGTCCCAGTTCACCGAGTCGGCGATGACGAAGACGTCGGCCGTGAGCGCGTCGCGCTCGGCCGCGAGGAGGCGCTCGAGGCTCGGCGACCCGATCTCCTCCTCGCCCTCGACGAAGACGGTGACGCCGACCGGCGGCTGCCCGTCGAACGCACGCAGCGCCGCGAGGTGGACCGCGAAGCCGCCCTTGTCGTCGGCCGCTCCGCGCCCGTGCAGCCGATCACCCTGCTCGGTCGCGCGGAACGGTTCCGTGGTCCAGGTCCTGGGGTCGCCCTCGGGCTGGACGTCGTGGTGGGCGTAGAGGCAGACCGTGGGCCGACCGGCCGGCGCCGGGTAGCGCCCGATGACGGCGGGCATCCCGTCCGCGGTGGTGATCCGGACGTCGGGGCAGCCGGCGCCGGTCAGCAGCGCGGCGACCGCCTCGGCCGACCGCTGCACCTGGTCGCGCCGACCCGGGTCGGCGCTGACCGACTCGATGGCGACGAGGTCGGCCAGGTCGGCACGGACCTGCGGCTGCTGGGAACGGACGGTGTCGCGGAGGCTCACCGCAGCAGCGTACGGACGCCTGCCGACGTCACTCGAGACGGAGGCCGGGGCCGAGCACGACGGCCACGAGCACGGCCAGCACGACGGTGACGACCAGCGGCACGACGGGCGTGCGGAGCGTGAGGTGCTCGTACGCCGGGTGCAGCCGGCCGTAGAAGAAGGTGAACATCGGCGCGAAGATCGCGACGGCGACCCCGCCGGCCAGCACCACGACGACGTCGTCGGCGCCGAGGCCGCTGATCCAGGTGTCGAGCAGCGTGAGCGCGACGGTCACGCCGGTCCCGACCAACCACGGCAGCAGCACGAGGTGCCGCAGCTCGTCCTGGCTGCGCGCGTACCGGGTGACCTGGCCGGCCAGCAGCCGGGCGTTCAGCAGGGTCAGCGCGACGCCGAGGACGACGGAGACCGCGTACGCCGCGCCCGGTGCGTCGAGCAGCGCCAGAACCTTGCCGCTGTCGCCGACCCGCGCGACCGGCGCGATGAGGAGGTAGCCCGCGAAGTTCTGCATCGACGCCAGGCCGGTCCAGAGCAGCAGCAGCCGGACGAAGCCGCCGGCGAGGTTCCGGCCGACCAGGAAGACGACCGCACCGAGGACGAGGCTGAAGACCGGGCCCGCCGCGGCCGTGACGACCTGCCCGCCGGGCGGGAGCTCCGGGACGTACGAGACGGAGTTGGGGTGGAGGACCGCGCCGACCCCCAGCGAGAGCCCGGCGACCGCGTGCGCGAGCTCGTGCAGCGTGACGACGACGATCGCCGCCAGGCTCAGCGCGACCGAGGAGCAGGCGAGCAGCAGCCGGTTGCGTCCCGGGTCCCGGGGTGTCGTCCGGACCGGCCACGCTGCCATGTCGTGCTCCCGGGTCAGGAGGCCAGGACGGCCGGGATCGTGGCCTCCCAGCCTGCGCGGATCTCGGCCAGCGGGAGGGTGAACTGCCCCGCGACCGCCACGACGGCGTCGGTCGCGGAGGTGACCGACCCGAGCCGGGCGACCGGGATGCCGGCCTCGGAGCACAGGTCCAGCAGGTCCTGCTCGGTCTCGCTCCCGAGGGAGACGAGCACGCGCCCGGTGCTCTCCGAGAACAGGGCGACGAACGGGTCGGCGCCCGCGGGCAGCGTCACCTCGACGCCGTGGTCCCGGCGCAGGCACGACTCCACGAGCGCCTGGGCGAGGCCGCCGTCGGACAGGTCGTGCGCGCTCCTGAGCAGGCCGCGGCGGCTCGCCTGGACCAGCACGCCCGCGAGCCGCTGCTCGTGGGCAAGATCGACCTGGGGCGGCCGCCCGCCGAGGTGGTCGTGGACGACGTCGGCCCAGGCCGAGCCGTCGAGCTCGTCGTGCGTCTCGCCCAGCAGGTAGACGGCGTCACCCTCGACCGCGAAGCCGACCGGCGTCCGCCGGGTCACGTCCTCGATCACACCCATCACGCCGACGACCGGCGTCGGGAGGATCGGGGTCGTGCCGGTCTGGTTGTAGAAGCTGACGTTCCCGCCGGTGACGGGCGTGCCGAGCGTCTGGCAGCCGTCGACCAGGCCGGCGATCGCCTGCGTGAACTGCCACATGATTGCCGGGTCCTCCGGCGAGCCGAAGTTCAAGCAGTCGGTGATCGCGACCGGCTCCGCACCGCTGCAGGCGACGTTCCGGTAGGCCTCGGCGAGCGCGAGCTGCGCGCCCGCGTACGGGTCGAGGAGCGCGAAGCGGCCGTTGCAGTCCGTCGACAGCGCAACACCGAGCCCGGTCTCCTCGTCGATGCGCAGCATGCCGGCGTCCTCGGGCTGAGCGAGGACGGAGTTGCCGCGGACGTAGCGGTCGAACTGGTCGGTGATCCACGACTTGTCGCAGAGGTTGGGGCTAGCGACGAGCTGCAGGAGGGTCTCGGCGAGCTCGTCGCCGGTCTGCGGACGTTCCAGGGACCCGGAGCCGTTCGACTGGACCTCGTCCTGCCAGCGCGGGCGGGCGTACGGGCGCTCGTAGACGGGACCCTCGTGCGCCACCGTCTTCGGGTCGACGTCGACGACGGTCTCGCCGTGCCAGTCGATGATCAGCCGGTCGTCCTCGGTGACCTCGCCGACGACGGTGGCGAGCACGTCCCACTTGCGGCAGATGGCCATGAAGGCGTCGACGTCGCCGGGCTCGACGACGGCCATCATGCGTTCCTGCGACTCGCTCATGAGGATCTCCTCGGGGCTGAGCGAGGGGTCGCGGAGCGGGACGCGGTCGAGCTCGACGTGCATGCCGCCGTCGCCCGCGGCCGCCAGCTCGGAGGTCGCGCAGGAGATGCCCGCGGCGCCGAAGTCCTGGATGCCCGTCACCAGGCGCGCGGCGAAGAGCTCGAGCGTGCACTCGATCAGGAGCTTCTCCATGAACGGGTCACCGACCTGCACGGCCGGACGCTTGGACGGCTTGGTCGCGTCGAACGTCTCGCTCGCGAGGATCGACGCCCCGCCGATCCCGTCGCCCCCCGTCGCCGCGCCGTACATGATCACCTGGTTGCCCGCGCCGGTCGCCTTGGCGACGTGCAGGTCCTCGTGGCGCAGCACGCCGACGCAGAGCGCGTTCACGAGCGGGTTGCCGAGGTAGGTCCGGTCGAAGACGACCTCGCCGCCGATGTTCGGCAGGCCGAGGCAGTTCCCGTAGCTCCCCACGCCGGAGACGATCCCGGGCAGGACGCGGGCGGTGTCCGGCTCGTGGAGCGGGCCGAAGCGGAGCGGGTCCATGACGCCGATCGGCCGCGCACCCATGGCGAGGATGTCGCGGACGATGCCGCCGACGCCGGTCGCCGCGCCCTGGTGCGGCTCGACGTAGCTCGGGTGGTTGTGCGACTCGACCTTGAACGTGACCGCGTAGCCCTGCCCGATGTCGACGACGCCCGCGTTCTCGCCGATGCCGGCCAGCAGCTCGCTGCCGTTCGGCGTCGTCGTGGGCACCTCGCCGAAGCGGCGCAGGTGCACCTTCGAGGACTTGTACGAGCAGTGCTCCGACCACATGACCGAGTACATGGCCAGCTCGGCGCCCGTGGGACGCCGACCGAGGATGACCCTGATGCGGTCGTACTCGTCAGCGGTGAGCCCCAGCTCGGACCACGGCTGCGCGTGGTCGGGGGTGCGGGCAGCGTTCTGGACGGTGTCGACCACGGGCTTACCGTACCGGCCGGTTATCCACAGGAACCTGCGCCGACCGGGCGTGAACTCGGTAACGTACGTCCTCTGACCGGGGGGTTGGTTCGCATGAGGCACTGGTTCGCGGGGCGGGGGCTCCTCGTGGGTTCCTGCCTGCTCGCGTTCGTGGGGACCGCCTGCACCCCGAGCGGCCCGCCCCCGACCCCGCCGACCACCGTCGCGAGCGCGACCCCGACCGAGAACGTCCAGGAGCGCGAGGAACGCCTCGCCTACCAGGCCGCGGAGGCGAGCTACCGGGAGTTCCGGGCTGAGGTCGAGCGCGTCTACTCGCGCGGAGGTGCGGCAAAGCCCACTTCAGTGATGAAGGCGACTGCGGGGGGTCAGTACCTCGCCTCGTATCAGGAAGTCAGCGAGGCCTACCTCGGCCTGAAGCACCGAAGTAAAGGCGAACTACGCATCGATTACGTGCATCGGGGCGGCTTCAGCCCTTCGGAACTTGTTCTTGACGTCTGCGAGGACGGCCGTGGCGTCGTCACCTACGACAGAAAGGGCAAAAAGCTCTATACCGACGATGTACGTAAACTCAGTCTGACTGCGAGGCCAGCTGCGGGCACGTGGAAAATCTGGACCGGTAAAGGCGAGAAGGCGTCGTCGTGCGACTGAGAAGAGTCCTGGGCAGCTGTGCCCTCGGAGCGGTCCTCATGAGCTCGACCTCTACAGTCGCTATGGCTGATGACTCTGGCTTAGTGAGCAATGGAAAAACCGGTGATGTGAAGATCCGCGCCAGCCGCGGTCACGACACTCCGAAGAAGTCGAGCAGCAGTCGAAGAACGCCCGGTAGCAGCGACGCCTCGCAACTCAAGAAGATCGAGCAGCAGACCGACGACTTCGTCGCCTACTCCAACCGTAAGCGCGCTTTCGACGCGTGCACGAGTGCAGGGACTGGCGGCTGCACGGCCCCGGGCGACGCTGTCGACTTCCCGGACGCCCTCGTCCGCGGGCAAGGGCCGGCAGCGCCGCAGATCAGTCCGCAGCAGGCGGCTTACGTCGCCGTCGCCCAGTTGCGTCTGACGCCGCCCAAGCCGGTGATCGGGCCGTCCCCAGAGATCAACGAGTGGAACATGGCCGCGGTCGGCTACCCGTACTGGCTCTGGGCTGAAGGAAACCTCGACCCTGCGCCCGTGTCCACGACGGTCGCCGACCTCACCGTGAGTCTCGACGCCCACCTGGCGAGCACGACGTTCGACCTCGGCGACGGGACCCGCCTCACCTGCACCGACCTCAGCGCCCGCTGGACCCCGGCCGTCGAGCCCGCGGCGCCGTCGCCGGCGTGCGGTCACACGTACACGAAGCCCTCCTTGCCGAAGGGCAGGTACACGATCACGGCCTACAGCACCTGGTCGATCGACTGGTCGGTCAACGGCGTCGGCGGGACCATCCCGCTCTACCAGCAGGCCTCGACCACCGTTCCCGTCGGCGAGCTCCAGGTCCTCACGCGCTGAGACCCCGCGGTGCCGCCGACGCGTTCGCTCGCTTTGGGTGCGTCTGCTCGTGCTGCAGCGCGAGCGAAGAGCACAAGAGCGAGCAAACGCCTCCCGCGTGCCGCCGTGGGCGCCGCAGGCGGAAGGCGGCGATACGACCAGACAGAACAACGGGGAGGATTTGGCACCTCAGCGGTGCCAGATCCTCCCCGTTGTCCGGAGAACGTGAGGTCAGACGGTCGGCAGGGTGATGTCCGCGTAGACCATGTTGTGGTCGGAGTTGCGAGCCGGGTTCTTCTGCTCGACCAGCTGCTTGAACTTGTTCGAACCGGGAGCCCCGTAGACCAGGATCTGGTCGACGCGACGGGCGTAGCCCTGTGGGTCCTCGTCGAGGACCTTGTCGAAGTGGTTCAGGCTCGGGAACTCGAGGTTGGCCTGCTGCACCGCACCGGCGGCGTCGTAGAAGCCCTGCTCGACCAGGTAGTCGTGCGGGCCGTTCCCGCCCTTGTCGGCCTGGCTCGCGTTGAAGTCACCGGCGACGATGACGGGCTCGCCCGGCTTGCGGATCAGGTTCATGTTGGCCCAGATCGTCGCGGCCTGCAGACGGCGGAGGTCGTTGAGCTTGGCCTCGGTGTTCTTGTTGTCGCTGTGCCGGTAGTCGAGGTGCGCCGAGACGACCAGGAACGGCTTGCCCGTGGCGAGGTCAGCGAACTCGGCGTACGCCGCGCTGCGGATCCACGTCGGGGCGTCACCCGCCATGACCGGCAGGTCGAAGCTGCAGCTGTTGCTCCAGTTCTGCACGACGTTGGCGACCATCGTCGTGTCCGTGCACTGGCTGAGCAGCTGGTAGCGCGACGAGTCGTACGCGATCCGCGCGGCCTGGCTGCCGTGCGGGGTCCCGCTCGGGTTGTAGACCGTCGTCCGCGTGAGCGTGTAGCGGCCCATCGCCGGGTCGGCCGCGATCAGGGCGGCCTGGAGGCTCTCGGTCTGCCGCATCGTCCCGAAGCGGCCGGGGCTCGCCTCCTGGATGGCGACGATCCCGGGGTTGACCTTGACGATGTCGGAGGCGACGCCGGGCGCCCGCTCGGCCCAGTCACGCTTGTCGGCGCCGTCGTACTTGGCGCTGCGGATGTTGTAGCTCGCGATGCGCAGCGGCGAGGCGACCGCCGCCGGGAGCGCCCGGGACGTGGTCGCCACGAGGTCGGAGGCCTTGCCTGTACGGGCGCCGCTCTTCCTCTCGTCGACGGCGACCACGCGGATGTAGAGGTGGTTGCCCGTCGCGGGAGCGGCGCCGGCCTTCGCGACCGACTTCGCGCTGAGGGTGGTCGAGCGCTTGGAGCCGCTCACCGTGAACGTCTGCGCCCCGCGTCCGTCGTTCGTCGAGCCGAACGGGGTCAGGGCGGTCTCGATGCGGAACTTGTCCGTCTTCGAGCCGCTCGCCTTCCAGCTCACCTTGATCTGACCGACGGCGGCGCCCGGGCTGGCCACGACGCTCTTGACGGCACCGGGCTTGCTCGAGGCGGACGCCGAGGCCGGCAGGACCGCCGAGAAGACGGCGACGAGCGCGGTCATCGCCACCGCGGCTCGGACTGCAATACGCACTTCACTCCTGGATCCCGGGGCGCTCGGCGCACGACGGCTCGACGACGCCCCGAACGTCCTCGCCAGGTTAAGCCCTTGCGGTAGCCCCCCGCAGGGGAGAGGCCGAATCGGACGTCTTCCGGCGGCCGTGGAGACGACGGGCCCACAGGCAGCCCACCAGGGTCGCCGCCACGGCCGTCGCCGGCTGCCAGACCCCGATGCCCCCGTCGTTGACGAGGGTGCCGAGGACGGCCACCACGAGGACGGACACCAGCGTCGGACGCAGGGTCGAGAACTCGTCGCTCAGCGCCGGCACCGCCCAGCGGAACATGACGAACCACAGCGCCACACCGACCACGATCGACCCCACGCCGAGGGGCGAGGCGATGGTCTCGTACGACGCGACGGCCTTGCGGCTGACCACGTCGAGCGCGTCGCCGTCGACGATTCGCTGGACGAAGTTCCCGAGGTGGCTGCGCCGGTCCGGGCCCCGCGACCAGTCGGCCAGGGAGATCGCGCCGACCGCGACGACCGCGGCCAGGCCGACCAGCAGCAGGCGCGGCCAGGTGATGCGGATCCCCGACAGGGTCAGCCCGAGCCAGAGCACCGCGGGGACGAGCGCGACGACGCCGCCGAAGTCGCTGCCCATCGACGGCCAGCCTTCGCACACCACCGCCCCGAGCCCGAGGGCGGCGACCGCCAGGACGGCCGCGCGACGCCGACCCTGCTCGAGCAGGCGGTGCGCCACCCAGCCCGCGAGCACCAGGACGGCACCCGCGTACGCGGCGAAGGTCACGTTCCCGAAGCCGTACCAGCGCAGGCCGTAGATCGGGCGGGAGTTGAGGAGCGAGCCGGGTTCCATCGGCCCGCCGAGGGCCGCGTCGACGGTGAACGCGACCACCGAGATCAACGCCCCCGCGACGGGCGGCGGAAACCGGGTGACCCGTGACAGGCCGACGGCGGCGAGCGTGAGGACGCCGGTCACGAGCCACACCGTGACACCCACGACGAGCCCGGGGTTCGAGGCCCGCGCCCACGGGACCGCGCCGGTGAGCATCATCCCGGCCAGCAGCACCGACCCGAGCGTGAGGACGGCCTCGGGCAGGAACCACCGCCTCCGGAATGCCCCGACCAGCGCGACCAGGGCGAGCAGGGTCCCGCCCGCGGCCAGGAACAGGTAGCCCGTGACGGAGGCGTCCGACAGCGCCGCGACCTCGCGGTTCTGCCGCTCGATCCCCGTCAGGGTCAGGTCGGTCGGGTAGACGGCCAGCGGTGAGCCGTCGATCGTCGTGACAGCCGCGTTCTCGCCCCGCCCGACGTCGACGAGCTCGCGGGTGACGTCGGTGAGCGTGACGATGCCCGCGCGGCGGGTGCTGGCCGAGGTCACGAACCCCGGCAGCGTGGTCCCGACGCGGTAGAAGACGCCGAGGCTGGGGTCGGCCGAGCCGGCGGCCGGTCCGACGCCGCTGACCAGGAGCGTCACGTCGTCCCGCCCGGCGAGGGCGGCGATGACCCGGTCGGACTCCGCCCCCGCGTCCACGAGCGTCACGGGGCAGCTCAGCCGCTCGCCCCCGGCGACGAACGCGTCCGGGGTCGCGTACGCGGCGACGGTCCCGTCCGGCCGGGCCGCGGCGAGGGCCGCTCCCGGTCCGACGGCGGCGACGCAGCCCGGGACCGAGCCGGCCAGGGTGCCCAGCCGGGCGTCCCCCCGGTCAGCCGCTGCGGCCGCGAGCCGAGCGTCCCAGTCGGCGATCCGCGCGCCCGGACCCTCGCCCGTGACGGGCGGGTCGCACAGCCCGTCCACCGCGGCCCGGCGGCCGGCGCCGAGCGTCGTCCAGCCCGCCGCCGCGCACGTCCCGACGTAGCGGGCCCGCGTCGAGACGACGCCGGCCTGTGCGTCGTCGAGGTGGGCGCCGAGGACCGTACGGTCGGTTTCGGTCAGCTGGAACCGGCCGGCCACCCCGACGAGCACGACGTGCTCGGTGTAGACGTCGGAGTCGGTCGGCACCGGGGCGAGCGCGTGCACCCCGCGGAGCAGGGCGAAGACGACAGCGGCCAGGACGAGCAGCGCGACCCACCGGCCGCGTCGGGGCCGTCGCGTCCGGGACGGGGCGGGCGGGGGCGCCTGACGCGCCCGGGGACGGTTGCCCATGGGGCGGGTCAGACCCGGGTGCTGAGGAAGTCCAGGACGCTGGCGAAGATCGGGCGGCCGTCGAGCGTCGGCCCGGTGAGGGCGTCCACGTTGTGCTCGGGGTGGGGCATCATCCCGACGACGTTGCCGCGCTCGTTCGCGATGCCAGCGATGTCGTTCATTGAGCCGTTGGGGTTGCTGCCCGCGTAGCGGAACACGACCCGGCCCTCGCCCTCGAGCCGCGCGAGGGTGTCGGCGTCGGCGACGAAGCCGCCCTCGCCGTTCTTGAGCACGATCTCGATCTGCTGACCCGCCTGCAGCTGGCTCGTCCAGGCCGTGGCGCTCGACTCGACGGTCAGCTTCTGGTCGCAGCAGACGAACGTCCGCACGTCGTTGCGGATCAGGGCGCCCGGCAGCAGGTGGGCCTCGCACAGGATCTGGAACCCGTTGCAGATGCCGAGCACCGGCATCCCGGCCTCCGCCCCGCGGATCACCTCGTCCATCACGGGCGCGAAGCGCGCGATCGCGCCGCAGCGCAGGTAGTCGCCGTAGGAGAAGCCGCCGGGCAGGATCACCGCGTCCACGCCGTCCAGGCTGTCGCTCCCGTGCCAGAGCGGGACCGCCTCCGCGCCGGCGACCCGTACGGCCCGCAGCGCGTCGTGGTCGTCGAGCGACCCCGGGAAGGTGACGACGCCGATCTTCGCCATCAGCGCGTCTCGTCGAGGTGGTCGATGTCGTGGCCGGGGTGGTCGGTGCCGCCCAGCGCGGTGGGGGCGGCCTCGTCGACGGTCCCCTCGGTGTCGTCCTCGACACGGACGTCGAACGTCTCGATCACCGTGTTGGCCAGCAGCGTGCTCGCGGCCCGCTCGATGTCGGCCAGCCGGTCGGGCGTGACCTCGCCGTCCACCTCGAGCTCGAAGCGCTTGCCCTGGCGCACGGCGATCCCGGAGAAGCCGAGCCGGCCGAGCGCCCCGGTCACCGCCTTGCCCTGCGGGTCCAGGATCTCCGGCTTGGGCATGACGTCGACCACCACACGTGCCATGGGGGTGAGTCTAGGGAGTGCGCCGCCGCGCGATGTACGACGAACGCCCCCTGAGCCTGTCGAGACTCAGAGGGCGTCCACCTACGCGCCCTTGACGTTCACGAGCTGGTGCAGCGTGTGCCGGACCCGGACGAGGTCGGCGGCGTCCGCCATGACCTGGTCGATGTCCTTGTACGCCCCCGGGATCTCGTCCACGAACGCCTCGGTGTCGCGGTACTCGATCCCGACCATCGCCGCCTGGAGGTCCTCCCGGCTGAACCGCTTCCGCGCGGCCGACCGGGAGAACGCCCGACCGGCGCCGTGCGGCGACGAGCTCAGCGACACCGGGTTGCCGAGCCCCTCGACGACGTAGCTGGCCGTCCCCATCGAGCCGGGGATGAGCCCGGGCTTGCCGACGGACGCCTCTATCGCGCCCTTCCGCGACACCCAGACCTCACGGCCGAAGTGCCGCTCCTGCTCGGTGAAGTTGTGGTGGCAGTTGATCCGCTCCTGCTCCACCACGGCCTCACCGGTCCAGTCCGCGACGCACCGGACGACCCGGTCCATCATCTCCTCGCGGTTGAGCAGGGCGAAGTGCTGCGCCCACCGGAGCTCCCGCACGTACGCCCAGAACTCGTCGGTCCCCTCGACCAGGTACGCCAGGTCCGGGTCGGCGAGCGGGATCCACCACTGCTGGGCCAGGGCCTGGGCGACCTTCACGTGGTGCGAGGCGATCTTGTTGCCCACACCCCGCGAGCCCGAGTGCAGGAACAGCCAGACCCGGTCCTGCTCGTCGGCGCTGACCTCGATGAAGTGGTTCCCCGAGCCCAGCGAGCCGAGCTGGAGCGCCCACTGGCCGGTGTACCGACCCGGGTCGAAGCCCGTCTGCTCGGCCAGGACGGTCAGCTCCGCGACCCGCGGCTCGGCCGTCTCCCGGATCTTCCGGTTGTCGTGCCCGGCCGACAGCGGCACCGACCGCTCGATCGACTTCCGCACCACAGACCGGTCCTCCGGCAGCTCCGACACGTGCAGCTGGGTCCGTACGGCGATCATCCCGCAGCCGATGTCGACCCCTACCGCGGCGGGCATCAGCGCACCGAGCGTGGGGATCACGGAGCCGACGGTCGCACCCCGACCGAGGTGGGCGTCGGGCATCAGCGCGACGTGAGGGAACACGAAGGGCATCAGGGCCGTCCGCTCCGCCTGCTCGCGCGTGCTCGGCTCCAGGATCGAGGCCCAGTTCCACAGCCGGTCGGTGAGCTTCTCCACGTCCCCGCCTCCGTCCTTCCGTCTCCCGCGCCACGTGGCGCGACGGCACAACTTAGGGAACGGAAAACGCCTCGCACCCCCGGTTTACGCGGTGCTAGGCGGCGCCCGGCGCGCTAGGAGGAGACGAACGCCGACCCGGTGAGACGCTCGTACGCCTGCAGGTAGCGCTCCCGCGTGGCGGTCACGACGGCGCCGGGGATCGAGGGCGGCGCGTCGCCGGAGCCGCGGTCCCACCCAGAGTCCTGCAGCAGCCAGTCCCGGATGAACTGCTTGTCGAACGCGTCGAGCCGCGCGCCCGGCTCCCAGGTCGCCGCGTCCCAGTAGCGCGACGAGTCGGGCGTGAGGACCTCGTCGCCGAGCACGAGCGTCCCGTCCGCCCGTCGCCCGAACTCGAGCTTGGTGTCGGCCAGGATCAGCCCGCGCCCTCGGGCGACCTCCTCGGCGCGGGCGTAGACGGCGAGCGTCAGGTCGCGCAGCTGCTCGCCGAGCTCGCGCCCGGTCGTCGCGACCATGGTCTCGAAGTCGACGTTCTCGTCGTGCTCGCCGAAGGCGGCCTTGGTCGCCGGCGTGAAGATCGGCTCGGGCAGGCGCGAGCCGTCGACGAGCCCGTCGGGCAGCGGCACCCCGCACACA
>NZ_JACHZG010000012.1 GCF_014193425.1 Microlunatus antarcticus
ATCGCCCGCCGGGCCAGGAGGCCGATGGCCACCACCAGCGCGAAGTAGATGAACAGGATGCCGTAGTCGAAGAAGTTGACGTCCAGCCTGGTCATGGCGCTCCTTGTTCTCGGCGGCGGGAACTCACCGACGATTCGACACGTTAGACCTGTTGCCTATCCATCTGCGCGCAGGTCCTCCGTGACGCGCGGGGCGGGTGTGACCGAGCCCCGCCGAGCGGGGTGGGAGCACCTCAAGTTACCGACCAGTAACATGGGCGCCGCCCGTCCTTCCGGACCTTGGAGCCTGCTGTGAGCCACTACCGGTCGAACCTGCGCGACACCGTCTTCACCCTGTTCGAGGTGCTGGGCCGCGAGGAGGTGCTGGGCGTCGGACCGTGGGAGGACCTCGACCGCGACACCGCCGAGGCGATCCTCTCCGAGCTCGACCACCTGGCCCGGACCAAGCTGGCCGACACCTTCGCCTCGAGCGACCGGACCCCCCCGGTGTTCGACCCCGAGACGCGGACGGTGACGGTCGGCGAGGCGTTCCAGAAGTCGTACCGGGCCCTGCTCGACTCCGGCGCCTGGGCGCTGGAGCTGCCCGCGGACCTCGGCGGCCAACCGAGCCCGCCGTCGCTGCAGTGGGCGGCGAACGAGCTGCTGCTGGGGTCCAACCCGGCGGCCTACCTCTACGCGGCCGGGCCCAAGATGGCCCAGGTCCTGTGGCGGGAGGGCACCGAGCGCGACCGGAAGCTGGCCCAGCTGATGGTCGAGCGCGAGTGGGCCGCCACGATGGTGCTCACCGAGCCGGACGCCGGGTCCGACGTCGGCGCCGGGCGGACCCGGGCGCTCCCCCAGCCCGACGGCACCTGGCACGTCGAGGGCGTGAAGCGCTTCATCACCTCGGCCGAGCACGACCTGACCGAGAACATCGTGCACCTGGTCCTCGCCCGACCCGTCGGGGTCGAGGGGGCCGGCGGCCCGGGCACGAAGGGCCTGTCGCTCTTCCTCGTGCCGAAGTGGCACGTCGACGTCGAGACCGGTGAGCTGGGCGGGCGCAACGGCGTCTGGACGACCGCGCTCGAGCACAAGATGGGCATCAAGGCCTCGGCGACCGGCGAGCTGGCGTTCGGCACGGACGGGACGCCGGCGGTCGGCTGGCTGCTCGGCGACGTGCACGACGGCATCAAGCAGATGTTCCACATCATCGAGTACGCCCGGATGATGGTCGGCACCAAGGCGATCGCGACGCTGTCGAGCGGCTACCTCAACGCGCTCGCGTACGCGAAGGAGCGGGTGCAGGGGCCGGACCTCGCCCACGCGGCCGACAAGACCGCACCGCGCGTGACGATCGTCCACCACCCCGACGTCCGCCGGTCGCTGATGACGCAGAAGGCGGGAGCCGAGGGCCTTCGGGCGCTCGTCCTCTTCACCGCGAGCGTGCAGGACCGGGTCGCGCTGTCCCGCTCGCAGGGCGAGGTCGACGAGGCGGCCGTACGGCTCAACGACCTGCTGCTGCCGGTGGTGAAGGGCTACGGCTCGGAACGTTCCTGGGTGCTGCTGGGCACCGAGTCGCTGCAGACGTTCGGCGGGTCCGGCTACGTCGAGGACCACCCGCTCGAGCAGTACGTGCGCGACGCCAAGATCGACACCCTCTACGAGGGGACGACGGCGATCCAGGGGCAGGACCTGTTCTTCCGCAAGATCGTCCGCGACCGTGGGCGCGCGCTCGGCGACCTCTCCGTGCAGGTGCAGGGCTGGATCGACTCGGGGGCCGGGCCCGGGGAGAGCGAGAGCCGGCTCAAGGAGGAGCGCGAGCTGCTGCAGACCGCCCTCCAGGACGCTGGCGGCATCGTCGCCGCGATGATCGGCGACGTCACCTCGGCGCAGGCGCCGGGCCGGGAGCGCGACGTCTACCTCGTCGGCCTGAACACGACGCGGCTGCTCATGGCGCTCGGCGACGTGGTGTGCGGCTGGCTGCTGCTGCGCGGCGCGGAGGTCGCCCTCGCCCGCCTGGGCGAGGAGCAGGACCCGGCCGAGCACGCGTTCTACGAGGGCAAGGTCGCCGCCGCCCGCTGGTTCGCCCGCACGGTCCTCCCCCGGCTCACCGCCGAACGGGTCGCGGCCGAGCAGACCGACCTGTCGGTGATGGACCTCCCCGAGGCCGCCTTCTGACGACTCTGCCCTGACATCGCCTCACTCGATTCGCCCCCGCTGCCGCGCTGAGCGTGCGCGCGAAGCGTTCAGCGGATCGAGTGAAGGAATGTCAGGGGCCGGCCCGACCGCGCGACCTCGAGGACCGACCGGATCTTCGACAGGACGACGTCAGGGTGCTGGTCGAGCATCGTCCAGGTGAAGCGCAGGACGATCCACCCGTCGAGCACGAGGTCGTTCTGGCGCCACCGGTCGTTCTCGAAGACGTCCGGGTCGTCCTCGTGGAGGCGTCCGTCGATCTCGACCACGACGCCGAGGTCGGGGAACGCCACGTCCAGGAAGTAGTTCCTGCCCCCGGCCTGCACCGGCAGGTTCGCCGTCCAGCCCTCGATCCCGGCTCCGTGCAGCAGGCGGTGGCAGAGCCGCTCGGCCGCCGACCACGGCTCGGCGCGCGAGTCCAGCAGATGGCGCAGCCGCTGCCGGTTGCCGCGTCGCCCACGCGTCAGCTCGAACGCCCGCCAGAGCCCCTCGAGGGTGGCGGCGCGCGACCGGAGCACGTGGTCGATGCCGTCCGTGCCCTGCTCGCAGAGGTCGAGGGCGGTGAGGGCCGGGACGGTCAGCCGCAGCCCGCTCGACTCCCAGAGCAGCTCGTCCGGGACCGTGCGGCGCACCAGCCGGAACCCGACGTGGACGGCCTGCCTGTCGGTCGCCGCGTCGACGTCGGTCACCGGGATCGTGGGCCAGAACGTCAGTCGGGCGGCAGCGGCACCGGTCAGCACCGCGTCGGGGCTCCAACGGCGGAGCGCGAGGACGCGCACCCGGAAGTCCTGGGTCTGCTCCGCCGCCGTGTAGACGCCGGGCAGGACCGGAGCCAGCTCGCCCGTGCGGACCAACCAGTCGATGGTCGACCGGAGACGGGGCTCGTCCCGGCGCGACACGACGCCGTCACGGCGCACGACGGCACGGACCTCGTCCTGCAGCTTCGACACCGGACCAGGAAGCCTGACGCCGTCGTCCGGGACCGGCCCCGGAGCAAGCTGTCCACAGAGCTCGGCGGGGCGGACGACACCGAGGGTCAGGCAGGAGACACCGGCTCAGCGACCCTCGCGGTAGCGGGCCGGGGTCGTGCCGACCAGGGCGGAGAAGTCGCGGGTGAAGTGCGCCTGGTCGTACCAGCCGTGCTCGGCGGCGAGGTCGGCCAGCGAGCCCGGGTGGCCGGCGTCCAGCGCGGCCACGACGTCGTGCATGCGGTAGCGGGCGAGGACCCACTTCGGGCCGACGCCGAGGTAGCGGGAGAACAGCCGCTGCAGCCGCCGGGTCGAGAGCTCGTGGCGCTCGGTCACCTGCGCCACCCGCACCAGGCCGCGATCCGCGAGCATCTCGGCGACCAGGCGGAGCACGAGCTCGTGCTCGGGGTTCGGCGGGCCGACCAGCGGACGCAGCGCTGCCTCGACACGGGCCCGGTCGGCGTCGGGCGGGGCGCCCGAGTCGTGGAGCAGGTCGAGCGCGCCGACGACGTCGGCGGGCAGCACGTCGCCCGCCGCGACCGTGCGCTCGGCGAGCCCGCTCGCGTCGAGACCGGCGAGCACCGGCAGCCCGCCGGGCCGGAAGCGCACGCCCCACACCCAGCCCCGCCCCGTCGTCTCGACGTCGAAGCGTCGCGTCACCGGCCCGGTGACGAGCACCGCGGCGTCCGGCGCTCCCGGCCGGCGCACACCACGCTCGACGGTGAGGTTCACGGTGGGGTGCGGCAGCACCTGGCTCGGGTACGCGACCCCGTCGGGCAGGTCCCAGCGCAGCACCCAGTGGTTCTCGACCCAGGGCGCGAGGTCCGCCGCCGGGGCGAGCCGCTGCAGGTCGACGTGGCGCGCGAACTCGTCGGGCCGCAGGATCCCCGCCGTGGTCGCGGTCGCGCCGACCTCGCCGTCCGTCCCTGTCGCCTTTGTCCTATCCCCCACCGGCCGATCCTAGGGAGGCTGGTGCCATGACCACGCAGCTGAAGATGACGACCCTGGACTGCAGCGACCCACGGGCGGAGGCCGCCTTCTGGTCCGCCCTGCTCGGCTGGGACGTCGTGGCGGTGGAGGACGCGTACGCCATGCTCGTGCCGCCGGGCGGCGGGCCGGCGCTCGGCTTCGGGAAGATCGAGGGGTACGAGCCGCCCGGCTGGCCGCACGCGAACGGGGCCAAGCAGTTCCACCTCGACCTCGGCTGCGACGACCTCGCCGCGGAGGAGGACCGCGCCCTGGCGCTCGGTGCGACGCTCGCCGACCCGCAGCCGGGTGAGACCTGGCGCGTGCTGCTCGACCCGGCCGGCCACCCCTTCTGCCTCACCGACGCCGCCCGTTGGTGAGCTGACCCGCCCGGCGCCCGGCGGGTGCACCTGCGGCACTGCATCCTTGGGAGGGCTCCCTCGAGCCCGATGCCACCCCCAGAACCAAGGAGCGCCTGATGGTGCCCACCTCCCGCGTCCCGCGGCTGTCCGCCCTCGCGCTGTCGACGGCGCTCGCCGCGTCCGGGATCCTGTCCGCCTGCAGCTCCGGGGACGACCGGGTGACCGAGGACGTCTACTGCGCCGACGCCAACGGCAAGGTCATCGACGAGGCGAACTGCGACGACGGCTACCGCGGGGGCTTCCCCGGGTTCATCTGGATCGGCGGCTTCGGCGGCGGCCGGGGGCTGGGCTACCAGCTGCCCGTCAACCAGCGGACGTCGATGGTGCCCTACAACGACTCGGTCGCGCGGCAGAACGCCGGGCTCCCGGCCACCGGACGGGTGACCGGCTCGGGCGGCCTCGGCAGCACCGTCACCCGGTCGCGGTCGGCGTCGGGCACGAACGGTTCCGGAACCAGGGCCGGCTCGTCCAAGGGCGGCGGCTTCGGCGGCTCCCAGGGCGGGACGGGCAGCTGATGGAACGTCGCCCGACCGGCACCACCCGTCCGAACTGGCCCCGGCTGGTCGCCGACCAGGGCCTGACCTACTGGCAGACGCAGCTGCCGGACGGCACCAACCGCTCCTACTGGAGCGAGAGCGCGCACTACGCCTTCTCCGCCGCCGAGGTCGAGCAGATGGACGCCGACACCCGGACGCTGTTCGACATGTTCGTGGTTGCCGGCGACTTCCTGCTCGCCCACCCCGAGACCACCGACAAGATGGGCATCCCGCGCTGGGCGCTGCCCGCGATCAACGCCACCTGGAACCGCACCCCCGAGTGGGGCAGCGTCTACGGCCGCATCGACGTCGTCTACGGCGGGAACCGGCTCCTCGACCCGACCTGCACCGACCTCCAGGACGGCGCCGACGAGGCCCTCGGCCGCATCCGGCTCTACGAGTTCAACGCCGACACCCCGACCTCCCTGCTCGAGGCCGCGGTGATCCAGTGGGACTGGTTCGACCAGACCCGCCAGGGCGACGACCAGTGGAACGGCATCTACGAGATGCTCGTCGCCGCCTGGCGGCGCAACCTGGCCGAGGCCGAGGAGGCGCTCGGCCACCGACCCGTCGTGCACTTCGCCTGCACGTGGCAGGACAACCTGCTGCCCGAGCTCGCGTACCTGGTCCCGCCCGAGCAGCAGGGAGCCGTCCGGGTCGAGGGCTCCTCGTACGAGGACCTGCAGAACCTGCGCGTGATGCAGCAGGCGTGCACCGACGCCGGCTACGAGACCCGCTGGCTCTACGTCGAGAAGATCCACCTCGGCGACGACGGCCGCTTCTACGACGGCACCAGCGGCGTCGCCGGCGACCACCTCGACGTCGTCTTCAAGCTCTACCCGTGGGAGCACATGGTCGCCGAGGAGTTCGGGCAGGCCGTCTTCGAGGACATGCGCCGCCCGGGCGGCACCGTCTGGGTCGAGCCGCCGTACAAGATGCTCTGGTCGAACAAGGGCCTGCTGCCGGTGCTGTGGCAGCTCTTCGGCCGCGACCCCGAGCGCAGCCGGCTGCTCGTCCCCGCCTGGTTCGAGGGCGAGGAGCCCGCAGGGCTGGAGAGCTACGTGCGCAAGCCGATCCTCGGGCGCGAGGGCGCGAACGTGCGCGTCGTCGTCGACGGCGCCACCGTGCTGGAGACGCCCGGGCCGTACGGTGACGAGCCGGCCGTGATCCAGCTCTATGCGCCCAGCCCGAACTTCGTCGGCCTCGAGGGCGACAACTACGCCACCCTCGGGATCTTCCTCGTGGACGGGGAGCCGGCCGGGCTCGACCTCCGCGAGAACCAGACCGTCGTCATCGACAACCTCAGCGTGTGCGTGCCGCACGTCGTGCGCGGCTGACCCCGCGCGACCACCGCCGACCCGCAGCCCGCCCCCGGAGGACACCTCGATGCTCGACTACCTGCACGCGATCGCCCTGAGCTGGCCGGCCGCCGCCGTCAGCCTGCTGCTGACGCTCGCGGTCGGCGCTGCGCTGTGGGCGACCCACAACGCCCTGACGCACTTCGACGACCGCCAGGTCCTCTTCGAGCAGGGCAGCGTGGCCTACCTAGTGCAGCGCAGCTCCCTCGTGCTCGCCTTCGGCATCGCCTCGCTGCCCACGATCACCCGAGGCGAGGACGACTACCCCTGGAACGTGCTCCCCCTGCAGGCCGCGCAGCTCGCCTGGGTGTTCGTCGCCCTGCTGGGCGTCCGCTACCTCGTCGACGCGATCCTGCTGCGGGAGCGCAACACCGAGGAGCTCCTGGACGGCAACGTCGCCCTCGGGGTGCTCGAGGCCGGCTTCTACGTCGGCTTCGGCTTCGTCCTGAACGGGTCGCTGACCGGGTCGGCCGCGACCTTCGGCCTCAGCCTGGCCAGCACCGTGGTGTTCGGCCTGCTCGGGCTCGCCGTCGTCGTCGGCGTCTTCTGGCTGCACGAGCTGGTCACACCGTGGTCGGTGCGGCAGCTCGTCCGCGGGCGGAGCCTCACCGCGGGGTTCGAGGCCGGCGGCGTGCTCGCGGCCGTCGGGATCGTCGTCCGCGAGGGCGTCGCCGGCGACTTCACCGGCTGGACCGACGGGCTCGTCGCCTTCGCCGCGACCAGCCTCTTCGCGGTCGCGATGCTCTATCTGTTCCGGTGGGTGACCAACCGGCTGATCCTGCGCTCCGCGACGCTGAACCAGATCCAGGAGCGACAGCTCGTGGGCGCGTCCGCCTTCAGCGCGGTGCTGCTCGTCGTCGTCGCGATCACGGTCGCGGCGGTCGTGCGCCACCAGCTCTGAGCGCGGACCCGACGGCCGGGGCGGTCCCGCTCAGAAGAGCAGGCCCAGCCCCGGGTCGGTGAGGATCTGGGCCACGGTCGAGAGGAACACCGAGCCCTGCTCACCGTCGACGAGCCGGTGGTCGAAGGACACCGCGAGCGTGGTCACCCAGCGCGGCTCGATGCGCTCGTCGCGCCCCGCGCCGACGACCCAGGGGCGCCGGGCGATCTGGCCGATGCAGAGGATGCCCGCCTCGCCCGGGTTGACGATCGGGGTGCCGGCGTCGACGCCGAACGTGCCGACGTTCGTGATCGTGAACGTCCCGCCCGCCATGTCGGACGGCGACGTACGGCCGTCGCGCGCCGTGCTGACGACGGCGTTGATGGCCTGCGCCATCTCGAGCAGCGTCATCGCGTCCGCGCCCTTGAGGTTGGGCACGACCAGCCCGCGCGGGGTCGCGGCCGCGATCCCGAGGTTGACGTAGTGCAGCGTCGCGATCTCCTGCGCGGCCTCGTCCCAGTACGCGTTGAGCTGCGGGACGCGGCTGAGCGCGACGCACACGGCCTTGGCCACGACGAGCAGCGGCGAGATCTTCACCCCGCGGAACTCGCGCCGCTCACGGAGCCGGTCGACGAGCTCCATGGTCGCCGTGACGTCGCACGTCACCCACTCGGTCACGTGCGGCGCCGTGAACGCCGACCGCACCATCGCGTCGGCCGTCGCCTTGCGCACCCCCTTGATGGGGACGCGCGTCTCGCGGTCGGGGTCCGCCGCCCGCGCCGGGGCGGGCGAGGGGACTGACCGTGTCGGTGCGGCGGTCGGCGCCGCGGCGACCCGGGCCGGCGCCGGCTCGGGCGCGCTGGCCCGGTCGACGTCCGTGCGGGTGATGATCCCGCCGGGACCGCTGCCGGTCAGCGTCGTGAGGTCGACCCCGCGGTCCTGCGCGAGCTTGCGGACCGGCGGCTTGGCCAGCACGGCCGGACCGCCCCCGAGGAACGGTGCGTCCCCGGCCGCCCGCGCCGCCGGAGCGGTCGGCTCCGCGGGCAGCGAGTTGCCGGTGACGGGGGCCGTCGCGGGCACCTGCTCCGTCGCTCCCCTGCGCGCCCGGCGCTTCGAGTCCGTGCTCCGCGGGCCGTAGCCGACGAGGTTCGCCACGCGGGCCTCGCCCGCGGCCTCGGTGACCGGCGACCCGGGAACCTGCTCGGCCCCGAGCGCGGTCGCCGGGTCGGGGACGGGCTCGTCGGCACCGTCGGAGATGGCGACGATCGGTGCGCCGACGTCGACCAGCTGGCCCTCGTCGACGAGCAGGGCCGTCACGGTCCCGGCGTAGGGGCTCGGCAGCTCGACCAACGACTTGGCCGTCTCGATCTCGACGAGGATGTCGTTGACCTTGACCTCGTCACCCACGGCCACCCGCCAGGTGACGATCTCGGCCTCGACCAGGCCTTCGCCGGGATCGGGCAGGCGGAACTCGTTCGTCGCCACGTCTTCTCGGTGTCCTTCGGTCTCGGTAGCAGTTCTCAGTCGGCAGGTCTCAGTAGGAGAGCGACCGGTCGACCGCGTCCAGCACGCGGTCGAGGTCGGGCAGGTAGTCCTCCTCGATGCGGCTCGGGGGGTAGGGCACGTCCGCGCCCGCCACCCGCAGCACCGGGGCCTCGAGGGAGTAGAAGCACTCCTCGGTGATCCGCGCGGCGACCTCGCTGCCGAGCCCGACGCTCACCGGCGCCTCGTGCACGACGACCGCGTGCCCCGTACGCCGCACCGAGTCGAAGACCGGGCCGAGGTCGAGCGGCGAGAGCGTCCGCAGGTCGATGACCTCGAGCTCGCGGCCCTCGTCCGTCGCCGCCTCCGCCGCCTCGACGCAGGTCTTGACCATCGGCCCGTACGCGATCAGCGTCGCGTCCCGACCGGGTCGGACGACGCGCGAGCCGTGCAGCGGGAGCGGGACGGCTCCGTCTGTCCCACGCGTGTCGACCTCCGCCTTCTCGTAGTAGCGCCGCTTGGGCTCGAAGAAGATCACCGGGTCGTCGGAGCGAACAGCCTGCTGGATCATCCAGTAGGCGTCGACCGGGTTGGAGCAGGAGACGACCTTGAGCCCGACCGTGTGCGCGAAGTACGCCTCGGGCGACTCGCTGTGGTGCTCGACCGCCCCGATGCCGCCGCCGAACGGGATGCGGATGACGATCGGCATCGGCACCTGGCCCCGGGTGCGCCAGCGCATCCGGGCGACCTGGGTGACGATCTGGTCGAAGGCGGGGAAGACGAAGCCGTCGAACTGGATCTCGCACACCGGTCGGTAGCCGCGGACGGCCAGCCCGATCGCGGTGCCGACGATGCCGGCCTCGGCGAGCGGGGTGTCGACCACGCGGGCCTCACCGAAGTCCTTCTGCAGGCCCTCCGTCACGCGGAACACGCCACCGAGCTTGCCGATGTCCTCGCCCATCAGGAGGACCTTCGGGTCGTCCTCCATGGCCCGGCGCAGGCCGGCGTTCAGCGCCTTGGCCATCGTCATCGTGCGCACGGGCGCCGGCGCGGCGTCGCTCATCGGGCCTCCTCGAAGCTCGCGGCGTACTCCCGGTGACGAGCCAGCTGCTCGGTCAGCTCGGGGGACGGGTCGGCGTACACCCAGTCGAAGGTCTCGGCCAGCGACGGCTCGGGCAGGGCCAGGCAGTTGCGCCGCAGCTGGACGGCCAGGGCGTCGGCGACCGCGTCGGCCTCGTCGAAGAACGCCGCGTCGGCGGCGCCGGTCCGCTCCAGGTAGGCCCGGACACGGCTCAGCGGGTCGCGCGCGCGCCAGTGCTCGAGCTCGTCGGCGAGGCGGTACTTGGTCGGGTCGTCGGAGGTGGTGTGGGCACCCATCCGGTAGGTGAAGGCCTCGATGAACGTCGGCCCGTTCCCGGAACGTGCGCGGTCCAGCGCCTCCGTCGTCACCGCGTGCACGGCCAGCACGTCGTTGCCGTCGACGCGGACGCCCGGGAAGCCGAAGCCCGCCGCGCGCCGGTAAAGCGGGACGCGGGACTGGCGCTCGCTGGGCTCGGAGATCGCCCACTGGTTGTTCGAGCAGAAGAACACGACCGGGGCGTTGTACGACGCGGCGAAGATCAGGCCCTCGTTGAGGTCGCCCTGGCTCGTCGCCCCGTCGCCGAAGTAGCAGACGACCGCCGCGTCACGTTCCGGGTCGCCGCTGCCGACGAGGCCGTCGCGCTCGAGGCCCATGCCGTAGCCGACCGACTGGACGCCCTGGGTGCCGATGATGATCGAGTAGAGGTGGGCGCCGTACCTGGCCATGTCCCAGGCACCGGTCTCGGTCCCGCGGAACATGGCCAGCAGCCGGAGGGGGTCGATGCCGCGGCTGATCGTCACGCCGTGCTCGCGGTAGGTGGGGAACGTGTAGTCCTGCGACCGCAGCGCGTAGGCGGAGCCGATCTGCGCGGCCTCCTGGCCGAGCAGCGAGGGCCAGAGACCCAGCTCGCCCTGCCGCTGCAGGGCGATCGCCTCGGCGTCGACCCGCCGGACGAGCACCATCTGCGCGTACAGGTCGCGGATCTGGTCGTCGGTTCCGGCGTACGCGTAGTCCGGGTGCTCGACCCGCTCGCCGTCCGGCGTCAGCAGCTGGACCGCCACGGTGTCGTCCGCGCCGCTCTCACGTACGTCGCTCACGGTGCTCCTCTCGGGCCCGTCCGACCGCCCGGTGGGGCGCCGTCGAGGCGGGTTCGGTCAACGTACATCCGGGTCTCGGGACGAGGGAAAACAACTTGCGGTGCCTACTTCCTGGGTTTTCCGGGCGCCGGTGCCGGACCCGATGAGTGCGCGGAGCCGGGCGGGTCGGACCCTGGGCACGACCGCAGCCGACGCCGACCAGGAGGAGCACCATGACCGAGCTCGCGACCAGCACCCGGGGCGACCGGGTGGCGTACGACCGCTACGGGCCCGCCGACGGAGGTCCGACGGCGGTGCTCGTGGCGGGCGCGGGTTCGCTGCGCGGCGACGACGGCATCGCCACCACCGCCCGGGTGGCCGCCGACGCCGGCGTCACCGTGCTCGTGCCCGACCGGCTGGGCCGCGGGGAGAGCGCGGCCGAGGGCCGGCTCGACCTCGACCGGGAGGTCGAGGGGCTGCGGGCGGTGCTCGCGGCCGAGGGCGGGCACGGTGTCCTCTGCGGGCACTCGTCGGGCTGCAGCATCAGCCTGTACGCCGCGGCGCAGGGCCTGGCGGTCGACGGCCTGCTGCTCTGGGAGGCCCCGGTGGCCGCACCCGCGTCGCAGACCGCCGGCTGGGTCGACGAGCTGGAGCGCCGGATCGACGCGGGCGAGCTCGAGGCCGCGCAGGAGTGGTACATGAAGGACATGCCGCCCGAGTGGCTGGCCGGCGCCAAGGCGTCGCCGGCCTGGCCGGTGATCTACGCGGGCGTCGTCAGCCTCCGCGCCGACGGGCAGTCGCTGCGCTGGGCGACCGCCGGGCTGGAGTCCGGTGCGCTGCGCGAGCAGGTCGACGTGCCGGTCCTGGCGACGTACGGGACCTCCACGTTCCCGGCCATGGTCGAGGCGGCCGAGCGGATCCGTACGGTCCTGCCGCAGACCGAGGTCCGCGAGGTCTCCGGCGCGCACCACGTGTGGGACGCGACCGCCTTCGCGTCCGTGCTGACGGGGTTCGTCCGGTCGTGCGGCCCGACCCGGCGGTGACCGACGCCGACGTCGGTCCCGGGGTGCTGCGCCCGGCCGTCGCCGAGGCGGCGCACCGGGCGGGAACCGGCACCGTCGGGCTCGTCGAGCTGGGCGGGCCGGGGCCCTCGGCGGCGACCGACTTCCGGGTCGTGGGCCACCGACCGGTGCCGACTTGTCCCGGGCCCGAGGTCGTGCTCCGGGGGACCGTCGACCCGCGGGAGCTCGAGTCGTTGCCCGACGTCGTGGCCCAGGTGCCGGACGGCGTGCTGCCGGTCGTCGTCACGACCTGGGCGCTGTCGGCCCTGGTCCCGGTGCGTCGCCTCCGCTTCCTGCAGCTGCTCGACGCGGCCGCGACCCACCGGACCGTGGCGTGGGTGTCCGTCGAGGGGGTCGGCGTGGCGCCCGGCGTCCCGACGCTGGGCGACCGTCCCGCGTCCGGGCACAGCATCGTCGGCGTCACCCTGCTCCGGCACGCGACCCGGCACGCCGAGGCGGTGGCCCGCTGCTGGTCCCGCGGCCGGCAGCTGGCCTGGCTCGCCGAGGGCGGGGCTGCAGACGGAAACGGGGCCGGGGACTAGCCCGACTCGCGCCGGCGGGCGCGGTAGGCGGCGACGTTCGCGCGGTTGCCGCAGTTGCCGGTGTCGCAGTAGCGCTTGGAGGAGTTGCGGGACAGGTCGACCAGCAGGGCGTCGCAGTCGTCGGCGGCGCAGGTCTTGAGCCGGCCGAGGTTGTCGGTGCGGATCAGGTCCAGCAGGCCCATGGCCGACTCCGCCCCGATCCGGTGGGCGAGCGGTGCCGACGGCTCCGTCATGTGCAGGTGCCAGTCGAGCGCATCGTGCTTGATCAGGTACGGCGTGGTCGCCGTCTCGCGCAGGATCGCGTTGACCAGCGCGGCCGCCTCGGCCCGGTCGGTGGCGGACCACACGGCCCGCAGCCGCTCGCGGATCTCGCGGACGGCCTCGAGCTCGGCCTCGGTGCCGAGCCGCTCCCCGGTCATCGCGTACTCCTGCAGGAACGCGTCCAGCCCGGCCCGGGTCTCGAGCTGGTCGACCCCGTCCAGGCGGGTGTTCACGAGCGTCGTGGCCTCGGCCAGCGCTTCCTCCGTGTCACCGGTGAACAACATCTTGACTCCTGACAGGACCCTCGCTTAGTGTCACGAGTGTAAGTGATGGACGGTCGTGACACCACGACCCCGCCAGCAGCTCGTCAGTGAAGGAGCACCGCCGTGACGGCGACCGAGACGGTCAGCACCCCGACCGCGTCCCCCGTACCCGGCCGCGCGGGCGGGCTGGCCATCGGCCTGGGCTCCGCCGCCGCCTTCGGCCTCTCGGGCTCCTTCGGGCACGCGCTGCTCGACGACGGCTGGTCGCCGGCCGCGCTGGTCGCCGCGCGCGTGGGCGGCGCGTTCCTCGTCCTGCTCGTGCCCTGCCTGCTGCTCCTGCGCCGGACGGGCCTGCCGTCGGGGCGCCAGTCGCGCGAGCTGGTCGTCTACGGCATCGTCGCCGTGGCCGGCGCGCAGCTCTTCTACTTCAGCGCGCTGCAGTACCTCTCCGTCGGCGTCGCGCTGCTCCTGGAGTACCTCGCACCGGTCGTGCTCATCGGCTGGCGCTGGGCGCACGGCGACCGCCCGACCCCGGCCATCGGGGTCGGTGCCGGCCTCGCCCTGATCGGCCTCGCCCTGGTCCTCGACGTCCGGCACGGCCTCACCGTCTCGGCGATCGGGGTGGCGTACGGCCTCGGCGCGATGCTCTGCCTGGCCGCGTACTTCGTGCTGGCCGACCCGAAGCCCGGGGTCGAACCCGTGCCGCCGCTCCTGCTGACCGCGGCCGGCACCGGCGTCGGTGCGGTCCTCCTCCTGCTCGTCGGCGCCACGGGGCTGCTGCCGCTGGCCGCGTCGACCGGCGCCACCACCCTCGCGGGCGCCTCGGTGCCCTGGTGGGTCCCGATGTCGTTGCTGATCCTGGTGTCGGCCGTCGTCGCCTACCTGACCGGCGTGATGGCGGTGCGCCGCCTCGGCAGCGCGATCGCGTCCTTCGTCGGCCTGACCGAGGTGCTGTTCGCCGTGGTCTTCGCCGCCGTGCTGCTCGGCCAGGTCCCCCGGACCGAGCAGGTGCTCGGCGGGCTGCTCGTGCTCGCCGGCATCGTCGTGGTGCAGGGCGGGGCGGCCACCGCGCCGCCGTGGGCGGCCGGCCGGGTCCTCTACCGCCGGTTCCGCTCTACGATCAGGCGGTGAGCGGTCCGGCTGACAGCGCGGTGAGCAGACCGGGGGCGACCGGCCTGCTCGTGGCCGGGACGACCTCGGACGCCGGCAAGTCCCTCGTGGTGACCGGGCTGTGCCGGGCCTTCGTCCGGCGCGGTCTGGACGTGGTCCCGTACAAGGCCCAGAACATGAGCAACAACTCGGGCGTCTGCGCCGACGGCGCCGAGATCGGACGGGCGCAGATCCTGCAGGCGCAGGCGGCCCGGCGTGAACCCACCTCGGCGATGAACCCCGTGCTGCTCAAGCCCGGCACCGACCGCCGGGCCCACGTCGTGGTCCGCGGCCGCCCCGCCGGCGTGCTCGAGGCCGGTCAGTACGCGACCGGTCGACGCCACCTCGCGGAGGCGGCGTGGGCGGCGTACGAGGAGCTCGAGAGCGCGCACGACCTCGTGGTCTGCGAGGGTGCCGGGTCCTCCGCCGAGATCAACCTGCGCGCCGGCGACTACGTCAACCTCGGGCTCGCCCGCCGCTTCGACCTGCCGGTCGTCGTCGTCGGCGACATCGACCGGGGCGGTGTCCTGGCCGCGCTCTACGGCACGGTCGCCCTGCTGGAGCCCGAGGACCGGGCGCTGGTGCGCACGTTCGTGGTCAACAAGTTCCGCGGGGACCCGAGCGTGCTCGCGCCCGGGCTGACCGAGATCACCCGGCGTACGGGCGTCCCCTTCGCCGGCGTGCTGCCGTGGCTCGACGGCGTCTGGCTCGACGCGGAGGACTCCCTCGAGGTCGGCGCGTGGCGGCGCTCGGTGCGTTCCGGGGCGGAAGGGGCACGGCTGCGCGTCGCGGTCGTCCGCCTGCCCCGGGTGTCGAACGCGACCGACGTCGAGGCCCTGGCCGCCGAGCCCGGCGTCGAGGTGCTCGTCACCACCGACCCCGAGGTCGTCGCCGGCGCGGACCTGGCCGTGCTGCCGGGCACGCGGGCCACGTTCTCCGACCTGGCCTGGCTGCGCCGCACCGGCATCGCCGCCGCCGTCCTCGACCGCGTCGGGCGCGAGGCCCCCGTCCTCGGGATCTGCGGCGGCTACCAGATGCTCGGCCTCCGGGTCGAGGACCCGGCGGGGGTCGAGGCGGACGTCGGCTCGAGCGCGGGCGTCGCGGTGGACGGGCTGGGGCTGCTGCCGGTCGTCACGCGGTTCGCGGTCGAGAAGTCCCTGGGCCGCCCCGCCGGGAGCTGGCGCGGCCACGCGGTGCAGGCGTACGAGATCCACCACGGCCGGGCCGAGCGCGCGGCGTCGGCCGACGCCACCACGTTCCCTGAGCCGGTCGAAGGGTTCCTCGACGGCTGGCGCGTCGGGTCGACGTGGGGCACGGTCTGGCACGGCGCGCTCGAGAACGACGCGTTCCGGAGGGCCTGGCTCGTCGAGGTCGCCGCGGCGGCGGGCTCGTCCTGGACGCCCGCGCCCGACGCGGTTGCGTACGGGGCCCGCCGCGAGGCCATGATCGACACCCTCGCCGACGCCGTCGAGGAGCACCTCGACCTCGACCTGCTGCTGGCCGAGACCCGCGTCGCGTCGAGCAGGGCGGTGGCGCGATGAGCGTCCGGGTCTTCGTCGTCGGCATCGGCAGCGGCGACCCCGGGCACCTGACCGGGGAGGCCGTTGCCGCGCTGAACGCCGTCGACGTGTTCCTGGTCGCGGACAAGCGCGCGGCGACCCGCGACCTCGTCACCCTGCGCGCGGAGCTCTGCGCGGCGGTGATCACGCACGACCGCTACCGCTTCGTCGAGGTCCCCGACCCCGAGCGCGGGCCGGACGCCGAGCGTGACTCCACCGCGTACGCCGGGGCCGTCCGCGACTGGCACACCGAACGGGCCCGCCGCCACGCCGAGGCCGTGACGCGTGAGGTCGGCGACGACGGCACGGTCGGGTTGCTCGTCTGGGGCGACCCGTCGCTCTACGACTCGACGCTGCGGGTCGTCGAGACGATCGGCGACCTGCTCGGCGCCGAGGGCGTGACCCTCGAGGTCACGGTGGTGCCCGGCATCAGCAGCGTCAGCCTGCTCGCCGCGCGGCACCGCGTCGCGCTCAACCGCGTCGGCCGCCCCGTGCACATCACCACCGGACGCCGCCTGGTCGGCGAGTACGACGACGCGCTCGGCGACGTCGTCGTCATGCTCGACGGCGACCTGGCCTGCGCCGGGCTGGTCGAGACGCACCCCGACCTCGAGATCTTCTGGGGCGCCCAGCTGGGCCTGTACGACGAGGCCCTCGTCCGCGGTCCGCTGCGCGAGGTCCTGCCCGAGATCCGCCGCCGGCGCGACGCCGTCCGCGCCGCTCGCGGCTGGGTGATGGACACCTATCTGCTCAGACCGGGCACCGGGCGGTGACGCCGGCGCCGCCGCGACCAGAGCCGCGCGGGCTGCGGGCGATGTTCCTGCTCCGGCGGGCCCCACGGACGTGGCACCTCGCGCTCCGCACGATGCTCTCGATCGTCGTGCCCGCCTCGGTCGGCTACGCCACCGGGCACCTCAGCCTGGGCCTGCTCGTCGCGGTCGGCGGCTTCGCCAGCCTCTTCGGCGGCGGCCGCCCGTACGCCTACCGCACCCGACTGCTCGTGCTCGTGTCCCTCGGCGAGGCCCTCGCGGTCGCCCTCGGGATCTGGGCCGAGGAGGTGCCGTGGGCCGGGGTCCTCGTGGTGACGCTGATCGCCGTGGTGGCGACGTGGATCTGCAACGCGTTCGCCGTCGTGCCGGGCGCGTACCAGTTCGCCCTCTGCTGCGCGACGGGCACGGCCCTGCACGCCGAGAGCGCCGACCCGGTGCAGAGCGGGCTGCTCGTGCTGGCCGGCGGGTTGTTCGCGACGCTGCTCCAGCTGACCGGGGCGCTGGTCGACCGGCACGGTCCAGAGCGCCAGGCTGTGGCGCACGCCGCCGACGCCGTGGCCGACTTCGTCGACGCGGTCGGCGGGCCCGGCTCCGACGAGCTCCAGCACGCGGCCGCCCTGGCCATGCAGCAGGCCTGGACGGTGCTCGTCGCCGAGCAGCCGGTGGCGTCGCGCTCCGGCCGGGCCCGTCCGCCGGAGGGCCTGCTGCGGCTGCGCGAGATCAGCCGGACGCTGCAGCTCGTGCTGGCCGACGCGCTGCGCCGCGGCACACCCGACCCCGGCGCTGCGGGTCGCGCCCGCCAGCTCGGGTGGCAGGCCCGGCGCCGGCGCGGACCTCGGCAGCGCGGGGTCCTGTTCGCCCTGCCGCTCGGCCGCCCCCACCCGGGCCGGGTGCTGCTGACCGCGCTCGAGCCCGGCTCGCGGTCGTTCCTGGTGCTGGTCCGGGTGGCGGTGGCGTCGCTCGTGTCCGGGGTCCTGGCCTCCGCGCTCGGCCTGAGCCACGCGTACTGGGCGGTGGCGACGAGCGTGCTCGTGCTCGCGACGGGCTTCGACCAGCGGCGTACGGTCCAGCGCGGCCTCGAGCGCAGCGCGGGCACCGTGCTCGGCGTGGGGGCCGTCGCCCTCGTCCTGCGGGCCGACCCGGTGGGACCGGTCCTCGTCGCCGTCGTCGCCGTCGTGGTCTACGGCGCCCAGCTGCTCGTCCCGCGGAACTACGCCGCGGCGGCCGTGCTGATCACCTGCTCCGCACTGCTGATGGGGGTGGCCGGGTCGACGCAGGACGCCGGCGAGCTGCTGCTCGCCCGGGCGCTGGACACCCTGATCGGCGCCGGCGTGGCGCTCTCGGTGTTCGCGCTCGTGTCGCGCAAGACCCCGGCGGCCTGGCTGCCCGACGCGCTGGCCGCAGCCCTCGAGGCGGCGGCCGACGCCGTCGACCAGCTGACGCCCGACCGGGTCGTCTCACCGGCGGGGCTGCGGGCCCGCCGCGACCTGGAACGTTCCGTGACGCGGCTCCGGGAGACGAGCACGAACAACCTGAACGGGTTCCCCGCCCAGCGCGACGCGGCCGAACGGCTGTGGCCGGTGGTCGTCGCCGGGGAGCGGCTGGCGTACCGGGTGCTGGCCGAGGCCTACCGGCTGGAGGAGTCCGGCGGCCGCGAGGGCTCGGCCGAGGGTCGGGCGCGCCTCACCGACGCCGGCCCACCCCCGAGCGAGGGCCTGCGCCGGCTGGCCACGCGGATCCGGCACGGCGGGCCGGCGACCGGGCTCGGCGACGTCCCGTCCTTCGTGTCCCGTGACGTCGGGGACCTCCGGCGCGTACTCCTGGTCTGAGCGTCAGAGCCGGGCGAGGAGCTCCGTCGCCCGCCGGACGAGCAGGTCGGTCGCGTCCTCGTCGTGGTCGGCGCTGCCGACCTCGGTGAAGAGGTGCCCCGAGCCGGGGTAGAGGAACAGCTCTGCGGCCGGCACGGTCGCGACGATGCTGCGCGCGGCGTCGAGGTCACCTTCCTCGAGCAATGGGTCGCCCTCCATCAGGTGCAGCTGGGCGGGGACGCCGGCCGGCCAGGGTGCGTCGAGGTCGCTCGGCTCGATCGCCGCGCTGATCAGGAGGGCCGCGCGGGCGCCGAGCCGGGTCTGCGTCAGCAGCTGGGCGGGCAGCGCCCCGAGCGAGACGCCGGCGTACACGAGCTCGCGCGGGAGCTCCGCCGCGACGAGCCGACCGCGCTCGATGATCGTGTCGAACCCGACCTCCTCCGCGTACGCCCGGCCCGCCTCCCGGTCGTCGAACGTCCGGCCCTCGAACAGGTCGGGCAGGTGGACCGTGTGCCCGGCGTCGCGGAAGCGTTCCGCGAGCGCCTCCATGCCCGGGGTGCGCCCGAGCACGTGGTGGAACAGCAGGACCTCAGCCACGGGTCTCCTCCGTCGGTGTCCTCCACCGCAGGCCGGGGAAGCGCGCGAAGTCGCGGTCGAAGGTCACCCAGGTCGCCCCCGCCTCGATCGCCGTCGCCGCATGGGCGGCGTCGGCCACCAGCCCTCCTCGTACGGGCGTCTCGTTGCACAGGCCGGCGAAGATCGTCCACCAGCTGCGTCCTGGGCGGACGATCTGGCTCCTCTCGCGCAACCGGTCGAGCTGGCCGAAGATCCGCGTCGACGGCGTCGGCGTCCGAAAGATCCTCGGGTGCGTCACGATCCGGACAACCGCAGCCAGCACGTTGTCGTTCAGGCCGACCGTCTCGACGCCGGACGACGCCGACTGCAACCACGCACTCGCCGTCGCGTGCATCTCGTGGTCCGTCCGGAAGGCCGCCACCAGGACGTTAACGTCGGGAATCAACATCGAGGTCCTCCTCCATGAGCTCGAGGAGCGCTGCACTGTTGTTCAGATCGACTCCTGGCAGCACCCCGTCGCCCACGAAGGGATCGATGACGAAGGGCGGCTTCTCGCCGGCCTCGTGCCGCGCGAGGGCAGCACGGAGTGCCTGCTCCAGGAACGACGTCACGGTGCGACCCTCGTCCGCCGCCCGCCGCCTGACCTCGCCGTAGAGCTCGTCCGGCAGGTTGATCGTGGTCCGCATGCACATCACCATACGCACGCGTATGCGGATATGTCAGCCGTGCCCCAGGATCCGCGTCACCTCGACGACGAGGACCACGCGCTCCGGGTTGACCCGCGGCTCGCGGTAGCGGCCGGCGTAGCGCGCGACCGCGTCGGCGACGCTCGCCGGGTCGCGTTCCACGTGGATCGGGCCGCTCAGCGTGAGCCAGCGGCGCCCGTCGACCTGGCAGAGCGCGGCGACCGCACCCGGCCGGGCGGCGAGCCGCGCCTTGACCGAACCGCCGCCCGTGATCACCCGCGCGAGGCGGGTCTCCGGCTCGTAA
>NZ_JACHZG010000013.1 GCF_014193425.1 Microlunatus antarcticus
GCGGTCTGGTCGGCGTCCGACGCGCCAGTCCTGGCGTACATGGACGTCGACCTCTCCACCGACCTCCGGGCGCTGCTGCCGCTGATCGCCCCGATCGTCTCCGGCCACTCCGACCTGGCGATCGGGACCCGGCTGGCCCGGTCGAGCCGCGTCGTCCGCGGCCCGAAGCGCGAGCTCATCTCGCGCAGCTACAACCTGATCCTGCGGGGGGCGCTGTCGGCGTCGTTCTCGGACGCGCAGTGCGGCTTCAAAGCCATCCGCAACGAGGTGGCGCACGACCTGCTGCCCCTGGTCGAGGACGACAACTGGTTCTTCGACACCGAGCTGCTCGTCATCGCCCAGCGCGTGGGGCTGCGGATCCACGAGGTGCCCGTCGACTGGGTCGACGACCCGGACAGCCGGGTCGACGTCGTGGCCACGGCGCGGGAGGACCTGCGCGGTGTCGTCCGGCTGCTCCGCAGCTTCGCCGGCGGGCGCATCCCGGTCGCCCGGCTGCGGGCCGAGCTCGGCCGCGACGCCGAAGTCCCCTCGACCGTGCCCGGCGTGCCGCGCGGGATGTTCGGGCAGCTGCTCCGCTTCGGCGGGGTCGGGGTGCTGAGCACGCTGGCGTACTTCGTCCTCTACCTCGGGATGCGCGACCTCACCGGTCCGCAGGCGGCCAACCTCGTCGCGCTGCTGGTCACGGCGATCGCCAACACTGCCGCCAACCGCCGCGTCACCTTCGGCGTCCGGGGGTCCGACGGCGCGCTGCGCCACCACGCCGGTGGCCTGATCGCCTTCCTCGTCGGGCTCGGCCTGACCAGCGGCTCGCTCTGGGTGCTGCACCAGGTCTCGCCCGACCCGAACCGCGGGATCGAGGTGGCGATCCTGGTCCTGGCGAACGCGATCTCGACGCTGGTCCGGTTCCTCGCCCTGCGCCAGCTGATGGCGCACCGGCGCTGACCTGCGGGACAACGGGGTGGATTCGGCACCGCTGCGGTGCCAGATCCACCCCGTTGTCGTGCGACCGGTCAGGATGGGGTCGTGAACCAGGTCGCGCGGCCGCGGCCGACGGGGCGCCAGCTCGTCCGGTTCGCGGTGATCGGGGCCGCGAGCGCGGCGGCGTACCTGCTGCTCTACCTCCTCCTGCGGAACGTCACCGGCGCGCAGGTCGCGAACGTCGTCGCCCTCGTGGTCACGCAGGTCGCGAACACGGCGACGAATCGGCGCGTCACCTTCGGCCTTCGCGGGTCGCAGGGGGCGCTGCGCCACCAGGCGGGCGGGCTGGCGGCGTTCGCGTTCGGGCTGGCGCTCTCAGCCGGCGCGCTCTGGCTGCTGCACCACCTCGCTCCCGGGTCCGGACGGGTCGCCGAGGTCGCCGTGCTCGTCGTCGCGCAGGGCATCGCGACGTGCGTCCGCTTCCTCACGCTGCACGCGATGATGGCCCGTCGCACCGACCCCGGCGCCAGTCCCACCCAGGCCTAGGCTCGCCCCGTGGCCACGGAACGTGTCGAGCTCGACGTCGGCGGCCGTACGGTCTCGATGAGCAACCCGCAGCGCGTCTACTTCTCCGCGCGGGGCGAGACCAAGCTCGACCTCGCGAACTACTACGTCGCGGTCGGCGACGGCATCGTCAACGCGCTGTACCACCGGCCGTGCATGCTGCATCGTTTCCCCGACGGGGTCGACGGGGAGAAGGTCCACCAGAAGCGTCTGCCCAAGGGCGCGCCGCCGTGGATCGAGACCGTGCGAGTGCACTTCCCCCGCTACAACCGCGACGCCGACGAGCTGAGCGTCAGCCACGTCGCGGACGTCGTCTGGGCGGTGCAGATGTCGACCGTCGAGTTCCACCCCTGGAACTCGCGCGCCGACGACGTCGAGTCGCCCGACGAGTGGCGCATCGACCTCGACCCGATGCCGCTGGCCACGTTCGCCGACGTGCAGCGCACCGCGGGCGTCGTCCGCGAGCTGCTCGGCGAGCTCGGCGCGGTGGGGTTCCCCAAGACCTCCGGCGGCAAGGGCCTGCACGTGTACGTCCGGATCCACCCGGACCATGGCTTCGCCGACGTCCGCCGGGCCGCGTGGGCCTTCGCCCGCGAGGTCGAGCGCCGCAGCGACGGCGGGGTCGACACCACCTGGTGGCGCAAGGACCGCGACCCGGGGTCGATCTTCGTCGACTACAACCAGAACGCCCGCGACCACACGATCGCCAGCGCGTACTCCGTCCGCGGCACGCCGGAGGGACTCGTGTCCGCGCCGATCACCTGGGACGAGGTCGCCGACGTCGACCCGCACGACTTCACCATCGCGACGATGCCGGAGCGGTTCGCCCGGATCGGCGACCTCCACGCCGACATCGACGCGCACCCGTACGCGATCGACGAGCTGCTGGAGTGGGCCGACCGCGACGAGCGCGACAGCGTCCTCCCGGGGGACGACCCCCCGGACCCCCCGAGCAGTTCCGCTCGCTAGCGCTCGCGAAACTGGACGCTCGACCCGCGGAGCCCGAGGGCTGAGCGCCCGACCCACGTCAGGCGGTACGGGCACAGGCGCCGGTACGGTGCAGACGTGAACGCGACCTTCGCCCGGAACGACGCCCCCGCGACCCGGCTCACCGGCCGCGTGGTGCTCGTGACCGGCGGGGCCCGCGGGCAGGGCGCGTCCCACGCGCACCGGCTCGCCGCCGAGGGCGCGACCGTGTGGGCGTGCGACGTCCTGGACTCCGAGGGCGCGGCGCTCGCGGCCCGCCTCGAGGGCGAGGGCCTCGACGTGCGCTACCGGCACCTCGACGTCACCAGCCCCGAGGCCTGGGCCTCGGTCGTCGGCGAGATCGAGGCGGCCCACCGCCAGCTCGACGGCCTGGTGAACAACGCGGGGATCATCCACGTGACGCCGATCGCCGAGGAGACGCTCGACGCCTGGAACCGCCTCCTCGCGGTCAACGTCACCGGCGCCCTGCTCGGGATGCAGGCCTGTCTGCCGCTGCTGCGCCGCAGCGGTGCCGCCGCGGTCGTCAACGTCGCGTCGATCTTCGGCGTGATCGGGGCCCCGGGCTACGTCGCCTACTGCGCCAGCAAGGGCGCGCTCGTGGCCATGACCAAGGTCGCCGCCCTCGAGCTCGCGCCCGACCAGATCCGGGTCAACACCCTCGTCCCGGGCGGCGTCAGCACCCCTATGAACGAGCACGAGAAGGAGGGGGGCGTCATCCCCGACACCCCCCTGAAGCGCCGCGCGCACGTCTCCGAGCTCTCGAGCGCGGTGGCGTTCCTCCTCTCCTCCGACGCCTCGTTCGTGACCGGCACCGAGCTCGTCGTCGACGGCGGCTTCCTCAGCCGCTGAGGCCTGCGAGGCCGGAGAGGAGGGCGTCCGTGGCCGTCGGCCGCCCGACCCTGCAGCAGCTCGTCTACTTCCTGGGCGCCGTCGAGCACCGCTCGTTCGCGGCGGCCGCGCAGGCGCTCTACGTCGCCCAGCCGAGCCTGTCCGACCAGGTCCGACGCCTCGAGGACGCGCTCGGCGTCACGCTCTTCACCCGCACGAACCGACAGCTCCAGCTGACCGACGCCGGCCGGATGCTGATCCCGTGGGCGGAGAAGGTCCTGCGCGACGTCGAGGACCTGACCAGCGCCGTACGCGACGTGCGCGAGCTCGCCGGCGGGACCGTCTCCTTCGGCACGTTCAGCAGCGCTCACCTCTACCTGCTGCCCGCGCTGACGGCCGAGTTCGGCCGCGCGCACCCCGACGTCACGATCCGCGTCCAGGGCCTCAACTCCTCCGAGGTCGCCGACGCGGTCCGCGCGGGCGACCTGGAGGCCGGCCTCGTCCAGCTGCCCATCGACGACCGCGGCCTGTGGGTCGGGCCGCCGGTCCTGACGGACACGGTCGTCTACGTGAGCGCCGACCCCGCTCGGACGAGCCGCCCCGTCGACGTCGACGAGCTCAGCCGCCGCCGGCTGATCCTGTCCGAGGCGCGCTGGACGCGGGACGACCCGCTGCGCCGGAGCCTCGTCGAACGGGCCCAGCGGGCCGGGGTGACGCTGCACCCGGCGGTGGAGGTCGAGTTCCAGACCGCAGCGGTCGAGCTGGCCGCGTACGGGGTGGGCGACTCGCTCGTGTCCTACCTGGTGACGCAGTGGCAGGGCTTCCCGAGCACGCTGACCTGGGCGCACCTCGACCCGGTCTTCGAGGAGCACTTCGCCTTCGTGACGCGGCCGAGCGGGTCGCTCTCCCCCGCGACGCGCGCGTTCATGGACCTGGCCGAGGAGCACATCCGCGGGCTGCAGGCGAAGGCGGACGCGGGACGTCCTGCGTCGGGCGGGAGCTAGCGGCAGGCGCCGACGAGGGTCCGGCTGACGGCGCGGTCGAGGACGTCGAGGACGTCCTCGCGCCGGGTCCGCCGGTCGTCGTTCCAGGCCGTCAGCACGCCGAGCTTCGCGTGGCGGCGGGCGTGGCTGTCCACCCGGCCGGGCGGCAGGAAGGTGTGGCCCATCCGCTCGTGCAGCGCCTCGTAGAGCTCGTCGACGGCACCCCAGACGTCGGCGTGGGTGGTCGCCCGGTCGGGGTCCTCGGCGCGACGCAGCAGCGCGCCGACGAGGCACGCCCCGGACACCGACGACGTCGGCCGGACCAGGTCGAACGACTCGGCGACCGACGCCAGGCGCGTCGTGCCCGCGCCGCCGTCCGACGAAACGCTGAACCACGCGCGCTGCGTCCAGCCCTGCTCGACCAGGTCCACCCGCGCCTGCTCGAGCGCGGCCCGCACCCGGTCCAGCCGACGCTGCCAGGCGACGGCGGGGTCGTCGAGCGGCTCGACGTAGGAGGGCGGGGTGGCGACCGGCAGCGAGGCCCGCACCCGCGACCAGGCGGCGCGCAGGGCCTCGGCCGGCCTCGGGCGGGCGGTCGTCGTCATGCTGGGAGCATGCGCCAGCACCCGGCGTGAGCACAAGAGCCCGGAAGAAGGACGTCATGCCCGCACCGCTCCGCCCGCTCGTGGTGACGCTCGCCCTCCCCGACGACGTGCAGTCCGAGCTCGACGCGCTCCGCCGCCGCTGGTTCCCGTCCGGGCGGACGGCGGTGGGCGCGCACCTGACGCTGTTCCACGCCGTGCCGGGCGAGCTCGAGGACCAGGTCCGCGCCGACCTGGCCGAGGCGGTCGAGCGCGGGCCGGTGGCGGTCCGCCTCAGCGGGGTGATGAGCCTGGGGAAGGGTGCGGCGTACGCGGTCGAGAGCCCGGACCTCGCCCGGCGCCACGACACGCTCCAGCGGGCGTGGTGGCCGCACCTCACCCGGCAGGACCAGCAGCGGCTGCGGGCGCACGTCACCCTGCAGAACAAGGTCGAGCCGGCCGTGGCCCGGGCCACCGTGGAGTCGCTGCGGGCCGAGTTCCGCCCCGCCGACGTCGAGGCGCCCGGCTTCGACCTGTGGCGCTACGACGGCGGGCCCTGGACCCACCTGGCTCGCTTCGCCGGCTGATCCCGGGACCGACCCGCCGCTGAGCTGAGCCGGACGTGCGACGACCCCCGGCGCCAGCGGCACCGGGGGTCGTCGTACGGATAGCGTCAGGTCAGGCGAGGTTCTTGCTCTTCAGCCAGTCGGCGGCGACCTGGTTGGGGTCCATCTTGTCGACGTCGACCTTCTTGTTCAGCGCGGTCAGCTCCTCGGTCGTCAGCGCGGCCTGGACCGGGTCGAGCGCCGCGGAGACGGCCGGGTTGTCGGCCACGTCGGCGCGCATCAGCGGCACGATGTTCTGCGGCAGGATCATCGACTGCGGGTCGGCCAGCGGGACGAAGCCGTTGTCGGCGATCGCGCTCTCGGTGGTGAAGTACTCACCCATCTGGATCTTGCCGTCCAGCAGGTCCTTGGTCTTCACGGCCGGGGAGTCGTACGGCTTGAACTGCTTGAGCGTGGCGCCGTAGACGCCCTTGAGGCCCTCGGGACCGTACGCGCGCTGGGCGAGCTCGGACGGCCCGCCGAGGACGACGTTGGAGGAGACGTTCTTGAGGTCGGCCAGCGAGGTCAGGTTGTTCTGCTGCGAGAACTCCTTCGTGACCACGTAGACGTCCTGGTCGGCGGCGGCCGAGACCTTGCCGATCTTGAGGTTGTCCGGCTGCAGCGCGGTGGGCAGCGCGTTCGCGAGCTCCTCCTGCGTGGTCGCCGTGGCGCTCTTGTCGACGAAGAGGAGCAGGTTGCCGGTGTACTCCGGCACGATCTGGATCGAGTTGTCCTGGAGGGCCTTGATGTAGACCTCGCGGGACCCGATCGGGGGCTTGGTCGAGGCGGTGAGGCCCTTGGCGGTCAGCGCCTGGGCGTACACCTCGGCGAGGATCTGGGACTCGGTGAAGTTGGCGGCGCCGACGACGATCGGGGTGCCGCCGGCCGAGCCGGAGGGGGGCGCCGAGCTGCTGCCGAGCGGGTCGGCGGTGCCACCGCCGCCGCACGCGGCGAGGACGAGCGTCGTGATGGTCAGGCCGAGGGCGGCCAACGAACGCTTGATGGTCATGGACTGTTCTCCGTGTTCTGGGGCAGGAAGAGTTCCCTACCGTCGGACTAGGTTAGGCGGACGCCGGAGCGGCGCTCCTCCGTGTCTTGGCCGCGGGGCGCACCCGGCGGGAGGCCAGCAGGCCGATGAGACCGATGAGCAGGTCGAGCAGGATGGCCAGCCCGGCGATGAGCACGGCGCCCGCCAGCATCTGGGAGTAGTCGCGGCTGCGCTGGCCGCTGATCAGCAGCTGGCCCAGCCCGCCGCCCGCGGCGAAGGCGGCGACCGTCGCGGTGGCGACCACCTGAAGCGTCGCGCTGCGCAGCCCGGAGATGACGAGCGGCACCGCGAGGGGCCACTCGACCTTGCTCACGATCTGCCCCCCGGTCATGCCGAGCGCGCGAGCGGCGTACACCGCGTCCGGGTCGGCGCCGGCGACGCCGGCCGAGGTGGCGGTGAGGATCGCCGGCAGGGCCAGGACCGCCAGCACCAGCACGGTCGGGCCGAAGCCGGTGCTCGTCGCGAGCACGACCAGCACCAGGAGCCCGATCGAGGGGATGGCGCGGGCCGCGTTGCTGAGCCCGATGACGAGGAACCCGCCGCGGCCGGTGTGGCCGATGAGGATCCCGAGCGGGATGGCGATGACCGCACCGATCAGCACGGCGACGACCGTGTACGCGAGGTGCTGCAGCAGGAGCTGGCCGGTGCCGCCGGCGCCGCCCCACTTGCTGGCGTCGAGCAGGTAGGACAGGTAGCTCATGCGACGCGCCGCCTCTTGGCCCAGGGAAGCGTCCCTCGTTGGATCAGCAGGATGATCGCGTCCGCGACCAGGGCCAGCAGCAGCGTCAGGACGAGCCCCACGATGATCGGGGTGAAGAAGTTGCGGTTGAACCCGGTGTCGAAGAGCTGGCCCAGCGCGCCACCGCCGACGACGACCGCCACGCTGACCAGGGCGATGTTGGACACCGTCACCACCCGTAGACCGGCGAAGATCACCGGCATCGCGAGCGGCAGCTCGACCTTGACCAGGCGCCCGAACCCGCCGAAGCCGACGGCCGAGGCCGACTGCTTGACCGCGGCGGGGACGGACCGGAGCCCGTCGACCACGCTGCGCACGAGCAGGGCGACGGAGTAGATCGCCAGCGCGACGGCGATGTTCACGGGGTCGAGGATCTGCGTGCCGAGCACGACCGGCAGCGCGACGAACAGCGCGAGCGACGGGATCGAGTAGATGACGCCGAGGACCGACAGGATGACGTTCGCCGCCCGGCCGGTCCGGTAGACCAGGTACCCGAGCGGGACCGAGACGACGAGGGCCACGAGCACCGGCAGCACGGCCAGGACCGCGTGCTGCGCCGTGAGCCCGCCGATGTAGCCGAGGTTGCGGGTGATCCAGGACCAGTCGAGGTTCATCGGAGCTTCCGGGGCTCGTCCGGCAGTGAACGCGGCTGGGTGTAGATCGCCGACCGCGGCGGCTCGGCCGTCGGCTCGTCCACGACCGGCACCCCGCGGACCGACGTCGGCTGCTCGTCCTCGGACGGCTGGCTCGCGGGAGTCTCGTCGACCGGGGTCTCCGTTGCGGGGGTCTCGTCCGCGGGAGCCTCACCTGCGGGAGCCTCGTCCTCGCGCGTCTCGTCGCGGCCGGCGTCGGGCGCCGCCTCGATGTCCGCGGCGGTCGCCCCACCCGGGCCCAGCTCCTGCACGACCGCGGGCTCGTCGGTCGTGGTCCGGGCCTCGTCGGCTGGCTCGCCCGAGGGCTGGGTGCCCGCCGGCTCGTCCCGCGCCGGACCGTCGGTCACGTCCCCTTCGGCCGCGTCGTCAAGCTGCGCGTACGCACTCGTGACCGCCGCCTGCGCCTCGGTCGACTGCTGCTCGCGCGCCTCGGCGGCCTGCAGGGTCACCGACTCGGGCGACCCGCTGCGCTGGGTGGTGACCTGGGCCAGGATCGCGTCGGCCGGGACGACACCGGCGTAGCGGCCGGTCTCGGGGTCGATCGCGACGGCGAGCGCGTACGGGGAGGTCAGCGCGGAGTCCAGCGCGGCGCGGAGGTTGTCGCTCTCGCGCACGAAGGTCGCGCCCATCGGGTGCACGAGGCCGGGCCGGCCCTCGTCGACCCAGCCGACCGGGCGGGCGTCGCCGTCGAGCACCAGGGTCGGGCCCTCACCGGGACCGGACGTCGCCTCCCGCACGACGGCGACCTCGTCGAGGGAGAGGCCGGCGGCGGGGAGGAAGGACAGCGAGCGGTAGCCGCGGTCGCGACCCACGAAGCCCTCGACGAACGCGTCGGCCGGCTCGTCGAGCAGCTCCTGGGGCGGGCCGGCCTGGGCGAGACGGCCCCCGACGCGCAGGATCGCCACCTGGTCGCCGAGCTTGATCGCCTCGTCGATGTCGTGGGTGATGAGCACGATCGTCTTGCTGATCTCGCGCTGCAGACCGAGGAAGAACTCGTGCAGCTCGGCCCGGACGACCGGGTCCACGGCCGAGAACGGCTCGTCCATGAGCATCACGAGCGGGTCCGCGGCGAGGGCGCGGGCGACACCCACGCGCTGCTGCTGACCGCCGGAGAGCTGCGCGGGGTAGCGGTCGGCCATCGCACGGTCCAGACCGACGTTGCTCAGCAGCTCGAGCGAGCGCTTGCGGGTCTTGTCCTTGCCCCAGCCGAGCAGGCCGGGAACGGTGCCGATGTTCTCCAGGACGGTGCGGTGCGGGAACAGCCCGCCGCTCTGGATGACGTAGCCCATCTGGCGGCGCAGCGTCGTCTTGCGCCGGCTCTTCAGCGGCGACCCGTCCCAGGTGATGCGGCCGCTGGACGGCTCGAGCATGCGGTTGACCATCCGCAGCGTCGTCGTCTTGCCGCAGCCGGACGGCCCGACGATCACGGTGATCTTGTCCGAGGGGATCGTCAGGCTGAGGTCCTGGACGGCGTGCGTACCCCCCGCGAAGGTCTTGCTCACGGACTCGAACTCGATCACGCTGACCCCACCGACTGTCGACCAAAGGCGAACCTGTAGCCCACGACACTAACGGGGGGCCCCGACAATTCCGGTGGGTCCGCACCGGCGTGGCTCCCACCACCGGCCCGCGTCGAGCATGCTGCGAGCGACGGCCGGCCGTTGCGGCCCGCAAGTTACCGGTGAGTAACCTGACTGCCCGAGCCGAGCCGGGCCGACCCCTCCAGGAGGCGCACGTGCAGCAGGTCGTGGTCCACGGCTCGATCGTGGTCGCCCTCGCGGTGTCGGTGGTCGGGGTCCTGATGTTCGCCCGCGCGGTCCGCACGATCGTCGGCGTCGTGTCCCTCGGAGGCCCCGCTCGGCGCACCGACCAGCCGCGGCAGCGCTGGCGGAACATGCTCACCGAGACCCTCGGCCACACCCGGATGCTGCAGCGACCGCTGGTCGGGGCGGCGCACTGGTTCGTGTTCGTCGCCTTCGGCGCCCTCTTCTTCACCCTGATCACCGCGTACGGGCAGCTCTTCGACCCGCGCTTCGTGCTGCCGGTCGTCGGGCACTGGAAGGCGTACGCCTGGGCCGCCGAGCTGATCGCCTGGGCCGGCCTCCTGGCGATCGGGTTCCTCATCGGCGTGCGGCTCTCCCAGCGCGGGCGAGGCCGGGCGTCCCGCTTCTTCGGGTCGCACGGCGGCAAGGGCCTCTACGTCGAGCTGACCATCCTCGGGATCGTCGTCTGCGTGCTGCTGCTGCGCGCGATGGAGGCGCAGCTCCTCGCCGGCACCACGACGCGCTGGGACTTCCCGCTGACCTGGTTCCTGCTGCCGGGCGGTCTGGGCACGGCCGGGCTGGAGACGGCGGTCGTCCTCGTCGCGGCGGCCAAGATCGTCATCTCGATGGCCTGGTTCGTCGCGCTCGCCCGCGACACGACGATGGGCGTGGCCTGGCACCGCTTCACCGTCTGGCCGAACGTCTGGTTCAAGCGCGAGGCGTCCGGCGCCCCCGCGCTCGGTGCGCTGCCGCCGGTCCGCGCAGGCGGCGAGCCGGTCGACTTCGACGACCTCGACGCGCTCGACGAGGACGCGCGCCTGGGCACCGGCGCCATCGAGGACTTCAGCTGGAAGGGCCTGCTCGACCTCACCTCGTGCACCGAGTGCGGCCGGTGCCAGGACGCCTGTCCCGCCTGGGCGACCGACAAGCCCCTCTCCCCCAAGCTCGTGGTCATGGGCCTGCGCGACCACGCGTACGCGAAGGCCCCCTGGCTGCAGACGCCCGAGGCCGAGCGGGACGCGCTGCCCGAGGCGCTCCGGCGCGAGGCGGCCCGCCCGCTGGTGGGCCCGACTGGCTACGGGGAGCCGGACCCGATCACGATCGACGGCGCGACGGTGGCCGTCATCGACCCCGACGCCCTCTGGTCCTGCACCACCTGCGGCGCCTGCGTCCAGGCCTGCCCGGTGGACATCGAGCACGTCGACCACATCGTCGACCTGCGCCGCAACCAGGTGCTGATGGAGTCGGAGTTCCCGGCCTCGCTGAACGGGCTGTTCAAGGGCCTGGAGAGCAAGGGCAACCCCTGGAACGCCAGCCCGCGCACGCGGATGGACTGGGCCAAGGACCTGCCGTTCCCGGTGCCGGTCGTGGGCGGGAGCGGCGAGCACGACGTCGAGGACCTCAGCGGGGTCGACTACCTCTTCTGGGTCGGCTGCGCCGGCGCGTACGACGACCGGGCGAAGGCCACGACCCGCGCCGTGGCCGAGCTGCTGCACACGGCCGACGTCTCGTACGCGGTCCTGGGCAAGGGCGAGACCTGCAGCGGCGACCCGGCCCGGCGCGCGGGCAACGAGCTCGTCTTCCAGCAGCTCGCCGCGCAGAACACGGAGACGCTGCGCGAGGCCGGGGCGACCAAGATCGTCGCGACCTGCGCCCACTGCCTGAACACGCTCAAGAACGAGTACCCGCAGCTCGGGCTCTCGGTCGAGGTCGTGCACCACACCCAGCTGCTCAACCGCCTCGTCCGCGAGGGCCGGCTGACGCCGGTGGCGCCGCCCGAGGGCGAGCAGGCGCGGACGATCACCTACCACGACCCCTGCTACCTCGGCCGGCACAACCAGGTGTACGAGCCCCCGCGCGAGCTGCTCGGCGCGCTGCCCGGCACGACCGTGGCGGAGATGCCCCGGAGCGGCAAGGAGTCCTTCTGCTGCGGCGCCGGCGGCGCCCGGATGTGGATGGAGGAGGACCTCGGCACCCGGATCAACGCCAACCGCACCGAGGAGGCGGTCGCGACGCTGGCCGCGGCGGGTGCCCGCACTGCCGAGGTGCCCGGCGCGATCGCGACCGGCTGCCCCTTCTGCCGCACGATGCTGACCGACGGGGTGGACGCGCTGCCCGGGGGCACCGCCCCGGTCGAGGTGCTCGACGTCGCCCAGCTGCTGCTGGAGTCCGTCCGCCGCGGTCGCTGACCCCGCGCGCACCCCGTCCGGCTCAGGGGGTTTGACTGACCCCATGACCGAGCAGCAGAACGAGACCGTCACCGAGCACCGCTCCCACGACGAGGACCACGACCACGCCCACGGCGCGGACTGCGGCCACGAGACCGTCGTGCACGACGACCACGTCGACTACGTCCACGACGGCCACCGCCACGCGGTGCACGACAGCCACTACGACGAGCACTGAGCCCGTCGCGGCCTGATCACGGGCCGCGCCCCGTACGTCCTCCGAGGTCGATCGCCGTCGCCGGCGGTCGGCCTCGTTCGCATCTCGCCACCGAGAGCTATCGCTTTTGACAACCGTTTTCACTTTCGTTAGCGTCGGAGCATGCCTCGACTGCTCGCCCTGCCTGCCGCCGCGCTCGTCCTCGGCCTCGCCGCCTGCTCCGGCACGGCCGCGCCCAGCGCCTCGGGGGCCCCAGCCGGGACCATCGCGGTCGTCGCCTCCACGAACGTCTACGGCGACATCGTCAAGAACGTCGGCGGCGATGGCGTCACGGTCACCTCGATCATCGACAGCCCGGACCTCGACCCGCACGAGTACACCGGTGACGCGCGCACGCAGCTCGCGCTGAGCAAGGCGGCCCTCGTCGTGGAGAACGGCGGCGGCTACGACGACTTCGTGACCACGATGCTCTCGGCGACGGACACGAAGGCGCGCGTCGTGAACGTGGCCGAGGTGTCCGGCTACGACCAGGAGCCGGCGCAGGGGGCGTTCAACGAGCACCTCTGGTACGACGTCCCGACGATGATCAGGCTCACCGATCAGCTGGCGCAGGACTTCACCGCTCTCGCCCCGGACCGCGCCGAGACGTTCCGCGCCAACGCGGCCGCGTACACCACCCGGCTGCAGGGCCTGGAGCGGACGGAGGCCGACCTGAAGAAGGCCCACGACGGCACCGGCGTCGCCATCACCGAGCCCGTCCCGCTCTACCTGCTCGAGGCGTCCGGCCTGGTCGACAAGACGCCGGAGGCGTTCAGCGAGGCCGTCGAGGAGGGCACCGACGTGCCCCCGGCCGTCCTCCAGCAGACGGTCGCGCTCTTCAGCGGGCGCCAGGTCGGGCTGCTCGCGTACAACGAGCAGACCACCGGCCCGCAGACCGAGGCCGTGCTGAAGGCCGCGCGCGACAACGGCGTCCCGGTCGTCGGCGTGACCGAGACGCTGCCCGCCGGCCAGGACTACGTCGGCTGGATGCAGGGCAACCTCGACGCGGTCGGCTCGGCGCTCAAGGGATGATGACCACCATGGCGACACCCGCGGTCCCGCTCTCCGGCGCGGCGACCGCGGCCCCCGTCCTCTCGATCAGCGACGCGGCGCTCGGCTACGGCGACCGGCTGCTCTGGGCCGGGCTCGACCTCGACGTCGTCGCGGGCCAGTTCGTCGCGGTGCTGGGACCGAACGGTTCCGGCAAGACCAGCCTGCTGCGGGCGATCCTCGGCACGCAGCCGCTGACCCGAGGACGGATCGAGATCCTGGGCGAGCCCGTACGCCGCGGGCACCGTTCCGTGGGCTACGTCCCCCAGCAGCACCTCGCCGACCGCGGCACGCCGCTGCGGGCCCGCGACTTCCTCGCCCTGGGCATCGACGGCAGCCGCTTCGGGCTGCCGCTGCCCAGTGCGTCCCGTCGGCGCAAGGTCGAGGCGATGCTCGACACCGTGGCGGCCCGCGCCTTCGCCGGCACGCGGATCGGTGACCTGTCGGGCGGCGAGCAGCAGCGCCTCCGGATCGGTCAGGCGTTGATCGGCGACTCCTCGCTGCTGCTCTGCGACGAGCCGCTGATCTCGCTCGACCTCAACCAGCAGCGGGCCGTCAGCGACCTGATCGACGCGAGCCGCCGTGATCAGGACCGCGCGGTCGTCATGATCACCCACGACGTGAACCCGGTGCTCGACATGGTCGACACGGTCGTCTACCTCGCGAACGGCCAGGCCCGGGTGGGCACCGTGGAGGACGTGCTCACCTCCGAGGTGCTGTCCGACCTCTACGAGACCCCGGTCGAGGTGATCCGGGCACGCGGCCGGATCATCGTGGTCGGCCTGCCCGACCACGCCCACGAGGGCCACGAACACGCCCCCCACCACGAAGGGGCGGACCACTGATGCACCCCGACCTCTGGTCCCAGCTCTTCAACTTCGAGGGCTACGGCGAGCTCCTCGCCCTGGTCCGGAACTCGATCATCGCCGGGGCCGTGCTCGGCATCACCGGCGGCATGATCGGCGTCTTCGTGATGGCGCGCGACCTCGCCTTCGCCGTCCACGCCATCAGCGAGCTGTCCTTCGCCGGCGCCGCCGCGGGGCTGCTCTTCGGCATCGGGGTCGTCGAGGGCTCGCTGGTCGGCTCCCTCGCCGCGGCGCTGCTGATCGGGATCCTCGGCAGCCGCGCCCGCAACCGGAACTCGATCATCGCCGTCCTGATGCCGTTCGGCCTCGGGCTCGGCATCCTCTGCCTGTCGCTCTACTCCGGGCGGGCGGCCAACAAGTTCGGGCTGCTGACCGGGCAGATCGTGGCCGTGGACAACCCGCGGCTCACGGCGCTGCTGGTCATCTGCGGAATCGTCGTCGTCGCGCTCCTGCTGGTGTGGCGACCGTTGATGTTCGTCAGCATCGACGCGCAGGTCGCCGAGGCGCGCGGCGTGCCGGCGGTCGCGCTCTCCATCGTCTTCATGGTGCTGCTGGGCATGGCCGTCGCGGTCTCGGTGCAGATCGTCGGGTCGCTGCTGGTGCTGTCGGTCCTGGTCACGCCCGCCGCCGCGGCCCTGCGCATCTCCGCCTCGCCGGTGCTGGTGCCGATCCTGTCGTGCGTGTTCGCCGTGGTCTCGATGGTCGGCGGCATCATGCTCGCGCTCGGCGGCGCCATCCCGATCAGCCCGTACGTGACGACGCTGTCGTTCCTGATCTACGTCGTGTGCCGCATCGTCGGCGGCGTGAGGGATCGGCGGCTCCCCCGGAGCCGGCGCCAGCCGACCGAGGTGGTGGCCTGATGGCCGCGGCCCAGCGCAACACGCGCCAGCGTGCGGCCGTCGGCGAGCTCCTCGGCCGTACGTCGGAGTTCCGGACCGCCAGCCAGATCCACGACGACCTCCGTCACGCGGGCGAGGACATCGGCCTCACCACCGTCTACCGCACGCTGCAGCTGATGGTCGAGGCCGAGCAGCTCGACGCGATCCGGACGGACGACGGCGAGACCGCCTACCGCCGCTGCTCCACCGGGCACCACCACCACCTCGTCTGCCGCAGCTGCGGCAAGACCGTCGAGGTCGAGGGTCCGGCCATCGAGACCTGGACCGACCAGGTCGCGGCCGATCACGGCTTCAGCGACGTGCAGCACCAGCTCGAGATCTTCGGTGTGTGTGGGGACTGCCGGAAGGCAGACCCGTCGCAGACCACCGGTCAGTCGTTGCCGCAGTGACCACTGGTCACTCCGGCGGCTGCAACTGAGGTCAGCAGGCCCCTCGATGACCAGTGGTCACCGTTCAGCAGACCGAGCGGAGCGGAGCGAGGACCGACTCAGACGTTCCCGCGGACGAAGCCGAGGTGCGAGCGGCTCGGGGTCGGGCCGCGCTGGCCCTGATAGCGGGAGCTGTAGATCGCGGAGCCGTACGGGTGCTCGGCCGGTGAGCTGAGGCGGAAGAAGCAGAGCTGCCCGATCTTCATGCCCGGCCAGAGCTTGATCGGCAGGGTGGCGACGTTGGACAGCTCGAGCGTCACGTGGCCGGAGAAGCCGGGGTCGATGAAGCCGGCGGTCGCGTGCGTCAGGAGTCCGAGCCGGCCCAGGGAGGACTTGCCCTCCACCCGCGCGGCGACGTCGTCGGGGAGCGTGACGACCTCGTAGATCGAGCCCAGCGCGAACTCGCCCGGGTGCAGGATGAACGGCTCGTCGCCGGGGACCTCGACCGAACGGGTCAGGTCCGCCTGCTCCTCCGCCGGGTCGATGTGGGGATAGCGGTGGTTCTCGAACACGCGGAAGTAGCGGTCGAGCCGCACGTCGATGCTCGACGGCTGCACCAGGCCGGGGTCGTACGGCTCGAGCCCGATCCGGCCCTCCTCGACCTGGGCGCGGATGTCGCGGTCGGAGAGCAGCATGAGCGCGACCCTATCCGTCGCCGGACGGGTGCAGACCGGTGCGTTCAGGCGAGCTCGCGCCGGATCCGCAGCCAGTGGTCGCCGATCGACACCACGGAACCGTCACCGACCGACACCGCGTGGAACGGGCCCACCGGCACGGTCGGCTGACCGGGCGCGGTGATCGTGGAGCCGTTGGTCGAGCCGCGGTCGACGACGAAGAGGCCGGCGTCGTCGACGCCGAGCGCGAGGTGGGTCTTCGACACCGTGCGGGACTCGTCGGAGAGCTTGACCAGCTGCGCGTCGTCCTCGCCCTCGCCCGGCTGCGGGTTGCGCCCGAGCAGGACCAGCCCGCGGACGGACAGCACCCGCCCGTCGTCGAGCTCGGCGACCCAGCCGTCGAGAATCGTGCGGCCGGCGCCGTTCGTCGGGCGATCCACCCGCTGCGTCCGGGCGTCCTCGTCGTCCTCCGCGGCGCCGGGGTCGGCGGCGAGCGGGGCGAGCTCAGGACCGACGGCCGGGTCGCCGGCGACGGCGGACGGGACGGCGGCGACGGGCGTCGGGCGGACCGCCGCCGGCTGACCGGCGGTCGACGGAGCAGCCGCCGCACCCTGGCCGGCGGGTCGCGACGTGGACGTCCGCGCCTTGGCCCGCGGTGCGAGGGGCCGCTCGACGATGACGACCGCGCTCGCGACGCGGTCGTGCCAACCCTGGTGCCGCGGGCTGGTCAGGACGGAGGCGAGGAGCAGCAGCAGGCCGATCCCGGTGGCGTTGAGGGCGGTGAAGACGAGCCAGCGCAGCAGGACCCGGCTCCAGCCGATCGGGCGGCCGTCGAAGAACCCGACGAGCTGCAGCTTCGTCAGCCGCAGGCCCGGCGAAGCGGCCTTGGTCGCCAGCATCTGCCAGAACACGACGAGCCAGGCCAGCCCGACGACCACCCCGACGACGACGAGTCCCGCGTTCGTGCCGTCTCCGCCGTCGGTCGCGCCGGCACGGATCAGCAGGACCGCGATGGCCGGGACCACCGAGTCGACGACGTGCGCGAGGAAGCGGCGTCCCAGCGGGCCCACCCGGACGCCCGGCGGCAGGCCGGTGTCCCTGGCCGGTGCGGGTGGTCGGGCCGCGCTCATGCTCGCTCCTCCGGGGTCGGTCCCGGAGCGGGACCAGACGGATCTTCGGCCGTACCGGAGGCTCCGGAGCGGCCGCAACGGGGGCGGTGGCCCACGTTACTGCGGAAAGTCGATCAGCACGGAGATTCCATCGGCCAGCTCCAGCGAGGTGCCGAGCTCGACCCCTACCGTCTCCCCCGGGTCCATCGTCCGGATCGAGCCGTCCGGCGAGACCAGCACCGTGCCGTTGGTCGAGTGCAGGTCGGTGACGCCGACGTCCCACCCGGAGGCGAACACCTCGAGGTGCGTACGGCTGATGTCGTGGCTGGGGCTGGTGACCGTGAGGAGCGCCGGGTCCTCGACCCGGGCGCGGTCGTGCGCGGGGGCCCGACCCACGAGCACGGAGGTCACCACCTCGACGGTGGCACCGCTGCTCGCGCGCAGGACCGCGACCGCGGGGACGGGGATCGAACGGGGCGGCTGCACCGCGATCAGGCCCTCGCACACGCGGCAGCGGCCGGCGCCGGGCGGGTTCGGATGGCCCCAGGCGCAGAACACGGCCTGCACGCGGCCGTCGTCGAGCTCGTCGGCGTCGTCGAGGTCCCCGAACAGCTCGGGCGCCGACACCATGCGGGTGTCCGCGAGCTCGTGCTCCACGCGGTTGGTCGGCTCCGGCTCGTCGAGCGGCATCGGCTCTGGCGCCGGGTCGGGCTCCGGCGCTGCGACCGGCTCCGGCGTCACGTCGGGCTCGGGCGTCGGCTCGACGAAGGGCACGGTCGGCGCCGCCTGCTGGGGCGAGGAGAGGGCGGACTCGTCGGTCGCGTCGAGGAACACGGCCGAAACGCCCACCGCACCCACAACCAGGGGCAGCGGGAAGACGCCGTCGGGACGTTCCGCGGGCAGCTCGACCCGGACCTGGCGCAGGTCGCCGAGCCCGGTCTCGACCCAGGTCTGCACGCCCTCGCCGGTCGCGACCAGCTCACCGCTGTCGGCGTCGACGACCCGGACCGCACCGCGGACGAGCGAACGCATGCCGTCCGCACCCCAAAAGAAGGCGGCGAAGCTGGGCATGCTGTCGATCCGGTACCAGGCCAGCCGCGCGGCGACGTCGGCGATCGACTCCGCGGCCAGGACCTCGTCCCACAGGGTCTCGACGAGGTCGGACCAGCTGGGGTCGGCCGGCTCGAGCACGACGGCGGCAGCCGGTCCGCAGAGCAGCAGCCAGGAACCCGGCGTGTAGGTGGCACGCCACCGACCGACTGACTCCCCGCTCATGGCCCTCCTCGGGCGACGTCGTACGC
>NZ_JACHZG010000014.1 GCF_014193425.1 Microlunatus antarcticus
CCGGCGGCCAGCGCCAGCGTCTCGTCCTGGCCCGGGCGCTCGCGCTCGAGCCGGAGGTCCTCGTGCTCGTCGAGCCGACCTCGGCCGTCGACGCCCACACCGAGGCCGAGATCGGCGTACGGCTGCGTGCGGCCCGCGCCGGACGCACGACCGTCGTGGTGACTGCCTCCCCGCTGCTGCTGCACCGCGCCGACGACGTCGTCCTGCTCGTCGACGGCGTCGTCGCCGAGCGCGGCACGCACGAGCACCTGCTGCACTCCTCCCCGGCCTACCGCGCCGTCGTCGCCCGGGCGCTGGTCGACGCATGAGGGCGCTGACGGACTCGGTCGCCACCTGGAGCGACGCCGGCGTCGCCGAGCGCGTCCCGGCCGCGCTGCGGGTGCAGCACTCCGGGCCGCCCTGGCGCCGGATCTCCCGGCTGCGCGGGCGGCACCTCCTCCGCGCGCAGCGGGCCGAGGACTACTACGCGGCGTCGCTGCACCCGGACCGGGCGCTCCCGGTCGCCGACCGCGGCGTCGTCGGACGGTTCGCGCTCGACCTCGTCCGCACCCGCCGGCCGACCGTCGTCGCCCTGCTCGTGCTGCACGGCCTCGCCGCGCTCGCCGGGCTGGTCGTGCCCCGCTTCGTGGGCCGGCTGGTCGACGACGTCTCCGCGCCGGGCACCACGCTGGCGCAGGTCGACGCGCTGGCCCTCGCGGTCGCGGCCGTGGTCGTCGTGCAGGCGGTCCTGACCTTCCTCGCGCTGCGGACGTCGGTGATCTTCGGCCAGGACCTGCTGGCCTCGGCCCGCGAGTACGTCGTCGACACCGTGCTGGGCCTGCCGCTCGGCCGCGTCGAGTCCGCCAGCTCGGGCGACCTCGTCACCCGGGTGACCCGCGACGTGTCGACGATGAGCCAGAGCGTCCGCTACGGGCTGCCCGAGGCCGCGGTCGCGCTGGCGGCCACGATCCTGACCGTCGGCGCGATGCTCCTGAACTCCGTGCTCCTCGCCGCCCCGCTGATCCTGAGCGCGCCCGTGCTCGTGATCTCGGTCCGGCGCTACCTGCGCCGCGCGGCCCAGGGCTACGTGACCGAGGGCGGCACGTACTCCTTGATCAACACCTCGCTCACCGAGACCGTGGAGGGCGCCCGGACGGTCGAGGCGCTCGGTCTGCAGCACCGGCGCAACGGGGTCAACGACGCCGACATCGACGAGTCGTCGCAGGCCGAGCGCTACACGATGACCCTGCGGAACGTGCTGTTCGGCGCCCTGGGGATCGCCTTCGACAGCCCGCTCGTCCTCGTGCTCGCGCTCGGCGCGTACGGGGTCGCCCGCGGCTGGGTGACGCTCGGCCAGCTGACGGCGGCCACGCTCTACGTCCAGGCCCTGCGCGAGCCGCTGCAGCGCCTCATCCGCAACCTCGACCAGCTCCAGGTCGGCATCGCCTCCACCGCGCGCCTGCTCGGCGTGGCCGAGGTGCCGCAGGACCGCGAGGCCGGCGAGGCACGGCCGGACGGCAACCGGCTGGTCGGGACCGACCTCCGCTTCGCCTACCGCACCGGCCGCGACGTCCTGCACGGCGTCGACCTCGAGCTGCAGCCGGGCGAGCGGCTGGCGATCGTCGGCCCCAGCGGTTCGGGCAAGTCGACGCTGGGCCGCCTGCTCGCCGGGATCAACGGGCCCCGTACGGGGTCGGTGTCGGTCGGCGGGGTCGAGCTGCTCGACCTGCCGCTGCCCGTGCTCCGCACCGAGGTCGCGCTGGTCACGCAGGAGCACCACGTCTTCGCGGGGTCGTTGCGCGACAACGTCGTGCTGGCCCGCGAGGACGCCTCCGACGAGGTCGTGATCGAGGCGCTGCGGACCGTCGACGCCCTCGACTGGGTGGAACGTCTCCCGCGCGGCCTCGACACCCGCCTCGGCTCGGGCCAGCTCGAGCCGACGCCCGCGCAGGCCCAGCAGATCGCCCTGGCCCGCCTCGTCGTCGCCGACCCGCACACCCTCGTGCTCGACGAGGCGACCTCGCTGATCGACCCGACGACCGCCCGCCACCTCGAGGGGTCGATGGGCGCGCTGCTGCAGGACCGCAGCGTCGTCGCCATCGCCCACCGCCTGCACACCGCCCACGACGCCGACCGCATCGCCGTGGTCATCGACGGCCGCATCGCCGAGCTCGGCAGCCACGACGAGCTCGTCGCCCGCGACGGCGAGTACGCGCGCCTGTGGCGGGCCTGGACCAGCTGACCGGACCGTGGGGACGCTCCGACACCGCAGAGGTGCCGAGTCGTCCCCACTCCGGCTGGGGGGTCTACGAGGTGGGCGTCCAGATGCGCATCGCGCCCTCGGCGCGGTTGCCCCAGACGTAGTACGGCACCGCGGTGAGCTCGATCTCCGTCGTGGTGTCGGCGTCGGGCGCGGTGCTGTCCGCGTACGGCCACCAGCCCCGCTCGGCGCGGTCCCGGCGGACGCCCTGCACCGTCAGGGCGGTGACCTCGGCGGGGAGCCCGTCGAGCGGCGCGCCGGTCCGGACCTCCGCCGCGACGTCGATCGCCACGTCGTCGAGGCGCTGGCCCGGGTTGTCGACCGCCTCGAAGCAGTAGACGAGCGGTCCGCGCTCGACCGCGACGCTCGCCCGGTCGGCGTCGACGCGGTCGTCGGCCCGGGTGAGGCGGGGCTCCAGCGGCAGGTCGAGCACCAGCTCGTCGCCCGCGGCCCACTCCCGCGTCACCGTGACCCAGCCCTCGGCCGGCTCGACGGAGACGGCCTCGCCGTTGACGGAGACCGACGCCGTCCGCGCCCAGTGCGGCACGCGCAGGGTGAGGCCCCAGGTGCCGGGGGAGTCCTCGACCCGGACGTGCACCTGCCCGTCCCACGGGTAGCCGGTCTCGACGGCGACCGTGGCCTCGCCGGCCCCCGTCGTCGCGGTCCAGGTGCCCGTGACGAACTGGTGCACCGTCAGACCCTGCGCGCCGCCCAGGACGACGTAGTGCTCCAGCGACGCCAGGGTCCGCATGACGTTCGGCGGGCAGCAGGCGCACTTGAACCAGGGCTTGCGGGCGTAGTCGCGGTCGTTCCCGCCCTCGACGTGCCCGTCGCGCACCTGCAGCGGGTTGGCGTAGATGTAGCGCTGGCCGTCCAGCGACACCCCGGCCAGGAAGCCGTTGTAGAGGGTGCGCTCGATCAGGTCGGCGTAGCGCGCCTCGCCGGTGATCATGAGCATCCGCCACGAGAACATCACCGACGCGATGGCGGCGCAGGTCTCGCAGTAGCTGCGTTCGTTGGTCAGCTCGTACGGGTCGCCGAACGCCTCGTCGGTGTGGTGCGTGCCGATGCCCCCGGTGAGGTAGGTCTTGGTGGCGACCATCTCGTGCCACAGCCGTTCGGCGGCCGTGCGCAGCGACTCGTCGCCGTCCTCGACGTAGAGGTCGGCGACCCCGGCGAGGAGGTAGAGCTGGCGGACCGAGTGGCCCTCGACCGTCGGGGCGTCCCGGACGGGCAGGTGGTCCTGGAAGTAGTGCGAGCCGAAGCGGTCGGGACCGAGCACCCCGTGGCCGCGCCGGTCGACGAAGAAGCGGGCCGCGTCGAGGTAGCCCTGCTCGCCGGTCTCGCGGTAGAGCTCGACCAGCGCGGACTCGACCTCGGGGTGGCCGTCGATCCCGTCGACGCGTCCTTCGCCCGTCCCGAAGGACCGCACGACCAGGTCGGCGACGCGGCGCGCGACGTCGAGCACCCGCGGGTCCGCGTGCGTGCGGTGCAGCGCTACGGCCGCCTGGATCAGGTGGCCGGCGCAGTAGAGCTCGTGGCCCCAGGTGAGCTGGGCGAAGCGCTCGCCCGGGAACAGCACCTGGAAGTAGGAGTCGAGGTAGCCGTCGTCCTCCTGCGCCGAGGCCAGGAGCTTGGCCGAGGTGGTCAGGAAGTCCTCGAGCTGCGCCGCGGCGACGTCGTCCAGCTCCGGGTCGGCGAACGTCCAGCCGACCGCCTCGAGCCACTTGTAGAGGTCGCTGTCGAGGAACGGGAGGCTGCTGACGTACGCGCCCTCGGTCCGGACGCCGGCGGCCAGCTCGAGGTTGCTGAAGTTGCCCGCCTCGTGCAGGCGGTCCCACCCGACGGGGACGCTCACGTCGCGGTTGACCTGGCGGCGCTCGGCCCACAGCCCGCCGGTGATGCTCGAGCGGGCGGCGGGGACGAGCACGGTGCGGTTCGTCGCGGTGAGCCGGACGGGGCCGGCGGTGCTGGTCTGGGCGGCGGGCGGGGCGGTGTCGAGGTCGGTCATCGTCGTTCCTCACGGGTGCGGGGCAGGCAGGACAGGGGTCGTACGGGCGGTGGGCTCACTTGAGGGCGCCGTTGAGCATCCCGCTGACGTAGTAGCGCTGGAGCAGGACGTAGATCACCACGCAGGGCAGGACCGTCAGGGCGACCCCGGCCTCCAGGGCACCCCAGTTGACGGTGCCGAACTGGCCCGACGTCACCAGGGTCAGGGTCACCGGCAGCGTGAACTTGTCCTGGTCGGTCAGCAGGATCAGCGCGGCGAAGAACTCGTTCCAGCTGGCGAAGAAGGTCAGCAGCGCCGTGGTGATCACCCCGGGCATGACGATCGGCAGCATGATGTGGCGGAGCGCTCTGAGGATGCCGCAGCCGTCGACCAGCGCCGCCTCCTCGAGCGTCCCGGGCACCGCCGCGAACGAGTTGCGCATGATGAACAGCCCGAACGGCAGGTTGAACGTCACGTAGACGATCGTCAGGCCGACCAGCGAGTTGTTCAGCCCGAGCGTCTTCAGCACCATGAACAGCGGCGTGATGATCGCCTGGAACGGGATCATGAACGTCGCCAGGATGGCGAAGAAGACGATGTTGCTGCCGGGGAACCGGGCCCGCGCCAGCGCGTAGCCGGCCAGCGTCGCCACGACCACCGTCAGCACGGTGGCGGCCAGCGTGACCATGACGCTGTTCAGCAGGTTGCCGAAGACGTTGAGCCCCTGCACGCTGGACAGGCGGGTGAAGTTGTCCAGCGTCGGCGCGTGCGGGAAGACCGTCGGCGGGATCTGCGCCTGCTCGACGGGGCCCTTGAGCGCCATCGAGAGCATCACGAAGAGCGGGTAGAGGAACGCGACCGCCAGGCAGAGGCACACGACCCACCAGGCGAGCGCGGGCATCGAGGCCCGGACCTCGCGCAGGAAGCCCGGCTTCGTCCGCCCGTCGTCCCGTGCACGGGCCGAGGCACGGGGAGCCGTACGGGCGTGCCTCGCCGTCGCGGTGTCAGCCATGGTCGGTGTTCCTCAGCAGCAGCATCTGCACGGCGCTGACCACGGCGAGGACGACCATCAGGAAGACGGACAGCGCGGCGCCGTAGCCGAGCTTGAACGAGATGAACGAGGTGCGGTAGATCGCGTACACGGCCGTGATGGTCGAGTTCGCGGGGCCGCCGTTGGTCATGATGAAGAACTGGTCGAAGGCCAGCAGCGAGCCCGCCACCGAGAAGACCAGCACCAGCGCCAGCGTCGGGCGCAGCAGCGGCAGGGTGATGTACCGGAACCCCTGCCAGCGGCTCGCACCGTCGATGCGGGCCGCCTCGGTGACCTCGTCGGGGATGGACTGCAGGCCGGACAGGAGAAGCAGCATCTGCAGCCCGACGACCTTCCAGGTGACCATCCCGACGACCATGAGCAGAGCGCCCCAGGTCCCGGCGAAGATGTTCCCGTCGGCGGGGACGACCCCGGCCCGCCGCAGCAGGTCGAAGAGCGGGCCGATCCGCGACTGCCCGAGGTAGAGCCAGAGGAACGACCCCGACGCCAGGCCGATGCACACGGGCATGAAGTAGATCGACTGGAAGACCCGGGCCGCCCGGACCTTGCGGCGGACGAGCAGCGCCATCCCCAGCCCGATCAGGAACAGCACCGGCGTGATCACCACCGTGTAGACCAGGGTGAACTTCATGGCCGTCCGGAAGCCCGGGTCGGCCACCGCGCGCACGTAGTTGTCCAGCCCGATGAAGCGGTGCCGCCCGAGCAGGGGCCAGTTGTGCAGCGAGATCCAGAACGTCATCACCAGCGGCACCACGAAGAACGCGACGATCAGGACGATCGCCGGGCTCGCCATGGCCAGCCCCACGAGGGCCCGTCGGCGACCGACCCGCATCCCCCGGCGCGCCGCGGTGAGCGGCGCGCCAGGGGTGCCGGGAGCACCGCGGGACCCGGAGGCCTCCTCGACGATCGCGGTCATGAGGGTGCGCCCTCCTAGCCCGCGTCGATCAGGGACTGGGCCGACGTCTGCCCGGTCGCCTGCGCCGAGGCCAGGTCCGGCCCGAAGACCGCGTCGTTGATCATCTTGGCCCAGGGGCCGTTGTTGTCGTTGAAGACGGCGTTCTCGACCGTGCTGTACGGCGTCTTCCCCGTCGCCATCAGGTCGCCGAACACCTTGTACGGCTCGCCCTGGCTGGCGTAGATCGTCGGGACCAGGTCGGTGCGGACCGGCACGCTGCCGTTCTTGGCCAGGAAGGTCTGCGCCTCGGTGTCGGTGGCCCACTTCACGAACTCGCTCGCGCCGGCCTCGTTCTTGGTGCCGTTGATCACCGAGATGACGTCGCCGCCGGCGAAGGAGGCGGTCCCGCCGTCCTTGCCCGGGATGGGGGTCACGCCGAAGTTGATCTTCGCCTTCTCGATCGAGGGGATCGCGAACGCCCCGAGCGTGATCATGCCGACCTTGCCGGAGGTGAAGAGCGGGATCTGCTGCGTGCCGCCGTCGTTCTTGGACGCGCTCGAGACCGAGCCGTCCTCCCACATGCCGCGGTAGAGCCCGAGCGCGTCCGTCACGGCCGGCGAGCCGAGCTGGGCCTGCTTGCCGTCCTCGCTGAGCACGTCGCCGCCGCTCGCCCAGACGTGCGGGGCGAACTCGAAGACGTTGCACCCGCCGCACGCGCCGGCGAAGGTGAAGCCGTAGTAGTCGCTGCCGAGCGCGCGGATCTTCTTGGCGTCGTCCCGCATCTCGGCGTACGTGGTCGGCGGCGCGGCGATCCCGGCCTTCTCGAAGAGGTCCTTGTTGTAGTAGACCGCCGACGCCTCCGCCGTGAACGGCAGCGCGTACGTCTTGCCCTCGAAGGTGCTGAGGCGCTGGTGCGACGGGCTCAGCGAGCCCTTGTACGGCAGTGAGTCGGCGAGCTCGGTGATGTCCTCGAGCGCTCCCGCCGAGGCGAAGTAGGGCGCGTAGACGAGGTCGATCGAGGAGACGTCGGGCCCGGACCCGGCGGCCGCGGCCGTGCCCAGCTTCTGCACGAAGCTCGAGTTGGGGATGATCGTGACCTTCGCCTTGACCTGGTGGCTGGCGTTGAAGAGGTCCACGAGCTGGCTCATGAAGCCCTGCTGCGAGTCCCGGGCCCAGATCGTGATCTCGCCCGTCGCCGGACCGCTGCTGACGTCCCCGCCGCCGGAGCCACCCCCGGAGTCACCCCCTCCACCGCAGGCGGTCGCCAGCAGCGTGACGGCGGCCAGGCCTACGGCCAGCCCTCGGGCTCTTGCTCTGATGGTCATCGGGTCTCCTGGCGTCGGCGTCGTCGCGGCCCGTGGTCGGGCAGAACGGAAACATCGGAAATCGGTTTCCGCGGACGCTAACCGGTCGGGTGCCGATCGGTCAACCCTGTGGTAGTCATGGGTCTCACCTCCCAGCCGGGGGACACGGAAGGAGGCCGGCGGAATGGTCCGGAACGACGCCGTGCCCACCGTGCGCGACGTGGCGCAGCTCGCCGGGGTCTCGCCCGGGACCGTGTCGAAGGCGCTCAACGGGCAGGGCCAGCTGCGCGAGGAGACCCGGCAGCGGGTGCTCGACGCGGCGGAGAAGCTGCGGTTCCAGCCCAACCGGGTCGCCCGCAGCCTGTCGGAGGGCCGCACCTACACGGTCGGGATGCTGACCAGCGACAGCTTCGGGCGCTTCACCCTGCCCCTCATGGAGGGGATCGAGGACAGCCTCGGCGCCGGGCAGGTGTCGACCCTGCTCTGCGACGGGCGCGGCGACCCGCTGCGCGAGCGCCACTACATCACCGAGCTGCTGAACCGGCGGGTCGACGGGATCGTGGTGACGGGTCGGCGACCGGACGCCCGCCGTACGGTCGGGCGGCTCCCCATCCCCGTCGTCTACGCCCTGTGCCGCTCCGACGACCCGGGCGACCTGACCGTGACGATGGACGACGAGCAGGGGGCCCGGCTCGCGGTCGAGCACCTGGCCGCCCTCGGCCGGACGCGGCTGGCGTACGTGAGCGGTCCGCAGCACCACCTCTCCACCCGGCTGCGTCAGCAGGGCTTCGAGCGGGCGGCTGCCGGCGCGGGCGTCGAGGTCGCCGACGTGCTGCTCGGGCACTGGAGCGAGGCGTGGGGGAGGACCGCGGCCGGGCTGCTGGCGCGGCGACCGGAGGGCGCGCGGGTCGACGGCGTCTTCTGCGGCAGCGACCAGATCGCCCGCGGCCTCACCGACGGGCTCCGCGAGGCCGGTGTCCGGGTGCCGGTCGAGGTCTCCGTCGTGGGGTTCGACAACTGGGACGTGATGGTGGAGGCGGCGCGGCCCACCCTGACCACGGTGGATCCCGGGCTCGTCCGGCTCGGCCGCGAGTCCGCGAGTCGGCTCCTCACGGCCATCGACGGCGGCGAGCCCGGCCAGGGCGTGGTCGCGCTGCCCTGCCGGCTCGTGCTGCGGGGGTCGTCGGTCCCGACCTAACCTGGCGGGGTGGACGCGACCGAGACGCCGGAGGGTGCCGCGCCCCGCACCGACCGCCGCCGGCTCGTCCTGCTGGCCCTCGCGGCCGCGGTGGCCGTGGCCGCCCTGGTCGTGTCCGTCCTCGGGCTCTCCGCCCCGCCCCGCGTCCCGTCCTCGTACGCGGGCGGCGGCTCGGCCCTGCCGCCCTGGCCCGCGCCGGTCGACCCCGCGGAGGGCGTCCGCGCCGCCGGCCTCACGGCCGCGCCGTCCGAGGGGATGGTGCAGCACTTCCACGTGCACCTCGACCTGCTCGTCGACGGCCGTCCGGTGACCGTGCCGGCCAACCTGGGCATCGACGTGCCCCAGCAGCTCTACGCCGAGCTCCACACGCACGCCGAGACCGGGGTCGTGCACGCGGAGGCGGGCGACGCGGAGACGACGTTCACGCTCGGCCAGCTCTTCGTCGAGTGGGGCGTCCGGCTCGACGAGAGCCACCTCGGCGGCCTGGAGGTCGGCCCGGACCGGCACCTCTACGCGTACGTCGACGGCCGTCCGCTCACCGGCGACCCGGCGCTGCTGCGGCTGGTCGACCACCAGGAGATCGTCCTGGCCTTCGGGTCCGAGCCGCCGGCCACGGTGCCGTCGACCTTCGACTTCGTCGCCAACCCCACCTGACAGAGTGGGGCGCCCGACCGGACCCCGAGGAAGACCCGCCATGCCGACCACGCCACCGCCCGTCCTCGTCGTCATGGGCGTCTCGGGCACGGGCAAGTCGACCGTCGCCGGGCTCCTCGCCGGCCATCTCGGCTGGCCGCTGGAGGAGGGCGACGACCTGCACCCCGAGGCCAACGTGGCCAAGATGGAGCAGGGCATCCCCCTCACCGACGACGACCGCTGGCCGTGGCTCGACACGATCGGGGCGTGGATCGACGAGCAGGGCCGCCGGGGCGAGCCCGGCATCATCACGTGCTCGGCGCTGAAGCGCGCCTACCGCGACCGGCTGCGTCGCCCCAACGTCGTCTTCGTCCACCTGGCCGGCACCCGCGACACGATCACGCGCCGGATGGCCGCCCGTTCGGGCCACTTCATGCCGCTCAGCCTCCTCGACTCCCAGCTCGCGACCCTGGAGGTCCCGGGCCCCGACGAGCAGGTGATCACGGTGAACCTCGGCGGCACGCCCCAGGAGGAGGTCGCCGTCGTCCTGTCCGCGCTGCCGGCGCTGACGCGCTAGGCGACCTTCAGGACGATCTTCCCGACGTTGTCGCCCGACTCGAGGGCCCGGTGCGCGTCGGCGACGTCGTCGAGCGCGTACGTGGTGAGCGGCGTCGGCCGGATCGTCCCGTCGGCGAGCAGCGGCCAGACCTCGGCGGCCACGTGGCGGCAGATGTCGGCCTTCTGGTCCAGCGGACGGCCGCGCAGGGAGATGGCGGCCACGGTGCCGCGCTTGGCCAGCAGCGCGCCGAGGTCGATCGTGCCGGTGCGTCCGCCCTGGAAACCGATCACGACCAGCCGGCCGTCGGGGGCCAGCAGGCCGACGTGGGCCTCGAGGTACTTGGCGCCCATGTTGTCGAGGACGACGTCCACACCGCGGCCGTCCGTGACGCCCCGGATCTGCGCGGCCCAGTCGTCGCGGTAGGAGAACGCGTGGTCGGCGCCGAGGTCGCGGCAGTGACCGAGCTTGGCCTCGCTGCCTGCGGTGGCGATCACGGTCGCGCCCAGCGCCTTCGCGTACTGGATGGCGAACGACCCGATCCCGCCCGCGCCGCCGTGCACCAGGAACGTCTCGCCCGAGGCCAGGTGCGCGTACGCCAGCGTCGACCAGACCGTCGCCGCGACCTCCAGCACGCCCGCTGCGTCGACGAGGTCGTAGCCCGGCGGCGGGGCGACGGCCTGGCCCGCCGGCACGACGACCTGCTCGGCGTACCCGCCGCCGGCCAGCAGGGCGACGCACGGCTGCCCGACCTCCAGCCCGTCGACGTCCGGCCCCAGCGCCGTCACGTGGCCCGACACCTCGAGCCCGATCGTCTCGCTCGCCCCGGGCGGCGGCGGGTAGTGGCCCTCGCGCTGCATGAGGTCGGCCCGGTTCACCCCGGCGGCGACGACGGTGACGAGCACCTCGCCTGGCCCCGGCTCGGGCGCGGGGACGTCCTCCACCCGCAGGACGTCGGGACCACCGGGCTCAGCGACGACGACAGCACGCACGCCGTCAGCCTGCCACTAGGGTGATGCCCCGGGCGGGGTCGCATAGTGGACGAGTGCAGACGCCTTGAAAGCGTCCGAGCGGGAGACCGCTCCGTGGGTTCGAATCCCACCTCCGCCGCCTGACCGCCCTCAGCGGGCGACGAGCCCGCGGACGTACGCCGCCACCTCGCCGGGCGCCTGCTCGGCCATGAAGTGCCCCGCCTGGATCGGCTGGAACGTGAGGTTCGGCGCCCAGGCGCCCCAGAGCGCGGCGGCGTCGAAGCCCAGCTGGCCGCCCCAGTCCTGCGACAGGACACCGACCGGCATCGTGAGCTGGCGACCGGCCGCGCGGTCGGCCCGGTCGTGGTCGAGGTCGATGCCCGCGGAGGCCCGGTAGTCGGCGACGATCGACGGCACCGCCGCCGCGGACGCCGCCAGGTAGTGACGGCGTACGTCCGCCGGGATCGTCGCGTCGTCGGTGCCCCACGCGTCGAGGAACGAGGCGAAGAAGCGGTCGGCGGTCGCCTCGATCATCGCCTCGGGCAGCCCCGGCGGCTGGGCCATCAGGTAGAGGTGCCAGGCCACCGCCGCCTGGACGCCGTGGAGCACGTCCCACATGTCCAGGGTCGGCAGGACGTCCAGGACCCCGAGGTGGGTGACGACGTCCGGGTGGTCGAGCCCGGCGCGGACCGCGACGAGGGCGCCCCGGTCGTGGCCCACGAGCGCGAAGCGGGCGTGGCCGAGGGCGGCGGCGACGGCCACCACGTCGGCCGCCATCGTCCGCTTGGCGTAGACGTCCGGGCCGGTCGCCGCCGGCTTGTCGCTCGCGCCGTAGCCCCGCAGGTCGGGGCACACCACGGTGAAGTCCGCGGCGAGCTCGCGGGCGACGTGACGCCACATCAGGTGGGTCTGCGGGAAGCCGTGGAGCAGCACCACCGGGGGCCCGGAGCCGCCGACGGCGACGGAGAGCTCGACGCCGTCGGCACCGCGGATGCGCTGGTGGTCGAAGGAGTCGATCGTGAGGTCGGATGTCGTGAGGTCGGACAAGGTGCGTGCTCCTGGAGGTCTCAGAGGTGCGAGCTGGCGAAGATGGCGGGACGGAGGTCGGTCGCGACGGGCGTGGGCCGGGCCAGCGCGGGCAGCAGGACGGCGTCGACCAGGTGCTCGAGGTAGGCCTGGTCGACCGGGAGGCCGTTGAGGACGCGGAGGATCAGCACGGAGCCGGTGACCTCCTCGAAGGCAAAGGGGTCGGCGTTCTCGGGCACCTCACCCCGCGCCACGGCACGGTCCAGGACCTCGGGCGGGAGCGCCGCACCGGTGGGGCCGACGGTCTCCTCGAGCAGGCGGCACAGCTCGGGGTCCTCGAGCCCGGCCTGCAGCAGGCCGAGCACCAGGCCGCCCTCGGAGGAGCGGAGCGTGCGGAGGAGGTGCTCGCAGAGGGCGAGCAGGTCGCCGCGCAGCGAGCCGGTGTCGACCACGAGCTCGGCCGACGCGGGACCGGCCTTGACCGCCGCGACGACGAGGTCGCGCTTGGTGGCCCAGCGGCGGTAGACGGTCGCCTTGGACGCGCCGGCCCGGCGGGCCACGGCCTCCATCGAGAGGCGGGCGTAGCCGACCTCGGACACGAGCGCGAGGACGGCCTCGAGGATGGCCGCCTCGCGGGCCGGGTCGCGTGGGCGGCCTGGCGCGCGGGACTCAGATGGATACGACACGTTCCGTATCGTAACCCACCAGAGCGGAGACGAGAACGGGAAGGATCCGACCGCGAGTAGGCGGTCAGATCCTTCCCGGTGCTGCTGTCCGGCTGAGGTCAGGCCGGGGGCTGCTGCTGGCCGAGGCGGTCCTTGACGGCCTCCTGGGCCTTGTCGACCTGGCTCGCGTGCTGGCCGCCGGTGCGCGCGTCGACCGCGTCGCCCGCCTTGTCGATGCCCTGGTCGACCTTGTCCGGGTGGTCCGCGGCCAGGTCCTTGGCCTTGTTCACGATGTCGCCGAGACCCATGATCGTTCCTTCCGTCGCGGCGCTCCTGGCGTCGGCGGGGTGCCGGCGCAGGACGTCCGTCGAACGGCACCGGTCTACCACCCCGGTCAGAGCCCGAGGAACCTCAGGGCGTTGTCGCGGTAGACCGCGGGCAGGAGGTCCGCGTCGAGGGCGAGGCCGGAGACCGTCCAGCGCCCCTGGCTCGGGACGTCGCGGCCGGGGTCGTAGCCGAAGCTCTCGTCGGCGGTCTCGAGGAACCGGTAGTGCAGCCGGAACTGCTCCGCCGTCGCCGGGTAGATGTCGGTGCCGAAGAGCACCTGGTCCGGGTGGTCGCGCACGAGCCGGGCGAAGCGGCGCGGCTGACGCCCCAGCTCGGCCATGCGCCCCGCGACGTCGATGGCGTAGTGCGGGGCCGCCGCCAGCAGCCGCTCGACACGGTCCAGGTCCTCGGCCGCGCAGCCCGCGTGCGCGCCGACGAAGCGGGTCTGCGGGCAGGCCAGGACGAGGGCCGCGTGGGCGTCGAGCAGGGCGTCGAAGGTGGGGAAGCGGTCGCGGTCCCCGAACCACCAGTCCCGGTGCAGGGCCAGCTCCTCGAGGCGCTCGTTGTGCGCGTCCAGCGGGGTGAAGAACGCGACCGGGTCGGCGGTGTGGATCAGCACCGGCAGGCCGAGGTCGCCGGCGTACGCGATCACCTCGACCACGCGCGGGTCGTCCGGGCTCACGAGCGAGCCGTCGACGTCGGTCACCCGGAGCCCGAGCTCCTTCCACACCTTCAGCCCGCGGGCGCCGCGCTCGCGGCTCTCGGCGAGCGACCGCTTCAGCACCTCGACCCCGTCCGGCTCGGCGATCCGAGCCCAGTCGAGCTGGCAGAACGTCACGAACCGGCCGGCGTACGCGGCGTCGTACCGCTTGACGTTGGCCGTGACCTCGTCGCCCCACATCCCGTCGAGGTTGACGACCGTCGCCACGCCGCAGGCGTCCATCGTCGCGACCAGGGCCCCGGGGTCCTCGATCATCCAGGGGCTGGCAGGCCAGTTCCCGGGCGTCAGCCACCGACCGAGGTGGTTGTGCACGTCGACCGCGGGCACCGCTGGACGCTCGACCACGGTCTCGGGCGCGCGCAGCTGCTGGCGCGGGCGCCAGTCGGTGAGCGGGAGCCGCCGCAGCGTGTCCCAGTCCGGCTCAGACATCCTCGACCTTCGTCCGTACGGCGGGTGGTCGCCCGGTCCGGCCGAGCGATGAGAGATCCTCCCACCATGGACGTCCTCGTGGTCGGCGACGCGAACCCCGACCTGGTGCTGGCCGGCAACGCGGTGCCGCGGTTCGGGCAGGCCGAGCAGCTCCTCGACCGTGCCGACCTGGTCCTCGGCGGCAGCGCCGGCATCATGGCCGCCGGCCTGGCCCGGCTCGACGTCGCGACCGGTCTCGCCGCCGTCGTGGGGGAGGACGCGTTCGGCGACCTGGTGCTGACGCGGCTGGCCGAGCGCGGGGTGGACGTCACGACGATCGCGCGGGACCCCGACCACCCGACGGGGCTCTCGGTGATCCTGCTGGCCGACGACGCCCCCGCCGCCGACCGCGCCATCCTGACGCTGCCCGGGACGATCCCGCGGCTCCGCGCCGACCACGTCCGCGCGTCGGTCGAGGCCCACCGGCCTCGGCACGTGCACGTCGCGTCGTACTTCCTGCAGCCGGCGCTCGCCGCCGAGCTGCCCGGGCTGCTCGCCTGGCTGCACGACCGCGGGGTGTCGACCAGCCTCGACACCAACTGGGACCCCGCCGGGCGGTGGGCCGGCCTCGGGCGGGTGCTGAGCCTGGTCGACGTGTTCCTGCCGAACGAGGCCGAGGTCGTGGCCGTCGCGGCGGCGCTGGGCGCCCGCACCGCCGATCCGGCCGAGGCGGCGGCCGCGCTCGCGTCGGCCGGCTGCCGCGTCGTGGTCAAGCAGGGGGCGGCGGGTGCGCTGTCGGTCGCCCCGGAAGGTGCGGCGGCCTCGGCCGTTCGCGTCGACGCGGTGCCGGTGGAGCCCCGGGATAGCACGGGGGCCGGCGACAGCTTCGACGCCGGCTACGTCGCCGCGCTGGTCTCCGGGGTCGAGGACGAGGCGGAACGGCTGCGCTGGGCCGCCGTGACCGGCGCCCTCTCGACCAGGGCGAGCGGCGGCACGGCGAGCCAGGCGGTGCGGTCCGAGGTCGTGGCGGTCTGAGATCGTGAGCGGGTGATCCACGCGCTCGGGCTGAGTCCCTCCCTGGACGTGGTCTACGTCCTCGACGCCGTCACCACCGGCACGATCCACCGGCCACGTTCCGTGGTGCGGCTGGCCGGCGGCAAGTCGCTGAACGTCGCCCGCGCCCTCGCCCGGCTGGGTCGCCCGGTACGCGCGGTCGCCCCGCTCGCCGGTCCGCTCGGCGACCTCGTGGCCGACCTGCTCGAGCCCACCGGGGTCGAGCTCGTCCGGCTGTCGACCACGGCGCCCACCCGGATGTGCGTCAGCGCCGCCGACGAGACGGCGGGCACGCTGACCGAGTTCTACGAGGTCGCCCCGCCGGCCGACGGGACCGAGCTGGACCAGGTCGACGCCGCCCTCGCGGACGTGGCGCCGGGGGACTGGCTGGTCCTCTCCGGCAGCGTCCCGCCGGGGGTCGACCTGGACCTCCTCGTCGCGCTGCTGGCCGGCGTCCGTGAACGGGGTGCGCGCCTCGTCGTGGACACCCACGGTCCGGTCCTGCCGCTCCTGCTCGAGGTCGCCGCTCCCGACGTGGTCAAGATCAACCGCTCCGAGGCCGCCGAGCTCGTGGGTCGGGACCCGGCCGACCTCGAGGAGCTGGGCGCTGCCGTGCGGGCCGCCGGGGCGGGCGTCCTCGTCCTCACCGACGGGTCGGCCGGCGCGGTCAGCTGGGACGACGACGGGACGTGGCGGGTCACCACCGACGCGGCGCCCGGCGGGTTCCCGGTCGGCAGCGGCGACTGCTTCCTCGCCGGGCTCGTCGCCGACCTCGCGTCCGACGTACGCCTGCCCGACGCACTGGTGACCGCCGCGGCCGTCGGCGCCGCGAACGCGGCCGTCCCCGGCGGCGCCCTCTTCGACGACGCCACGCTGGCCCACCTCAGGGCGCGGACGCGTGCCGCTAGGGTTCACGCGTGACGTGCAGCGAGCGGTCCGCCGAGGCCTCGATCCACGCGTGAGCACCCCCACGCCCGCGCGGGAGGCCCGCTTCGTCCTCGCCGCCCCGCCGCCCGTCCGCGCGCTCGCCATCTCGTCCGCGCTCGTGGTCGTCGGCGTCCTGCTGCTCGTCCTGACCAGCGCGTACGCGTGGCCGGTCGGGGTCCTCGTGCTGTCGGTCGTCCTCGTCGTGCTCGGGGTCGGGCTGGCCCTCACCGCGCTCGTCCTCACCCGCCGGATCCGCAGCGTCGTGCTGTCCACGCCCGACGCGATCACCGTCGAGCACGGCAGCGACCGGCACGCGCTGAAGTGGTCCGAGGTCGGCGAGGTCCGCGTGGTCGGGCACCGGCTCGTGCTCACCCGCAAGGAGGGCGAGGGCAGCGTCAGCGTCCTCAACCCCCGGATGCGCGCCAACCCGACGTTCCTCGCGCTGATGTCCGAGGTGCAGCAGCGCCTCGACGCCGACCGGGGCTACTCGCCGCTCTGAGAACCGCCGCCCTCGTCTGTCGGCCAGGCGTAGGGCAGGAACTTCCCGTCGAAGGTGACGACGACGTGCTCGGCCCCGTCGTGCTCCGTGTGCCCGATGTCGAGCCTGAAGTTGATCGCGCTCATGATGCCGTCGCCGAACTCCTCGTGGATCAGCTCCTTGAGCGCGGGCCCGTAGACCTGCAGGGCCTCGTAGAAGCGGTAGATCGTCGGGTCGGTCGGCACGGCGGTGGGCAGCCCGCCGCGGTAGGGCACCGTCGCGAGGATGGGCACGGCCTCGTCCGGCAGGTCGAGCAGGGCGGCCACCGCAGCCGCGTCCGCGGGCGTCAGCGGGTGCTGCCCCAGGAGCGCGGCCGTGGTCCAGACCTTGGGTCGACCGATGTGCTCGGCGATCGCGTTCCAGGTCAGGCCGCGGCCGATCCGGGTGGTGACGATCAGCTCGGTGACGTCGCTGCGGTTCATGACGTCACCGTAGGGCTCGGCGCAGCCGGTCCCGGCTAGCCCGTGTAGGGACGCGCGGTCGCGGCGACCTTCGGGTCGTACTTGCAGGTGCTGTCGACGTCCTCGCTCGTCGGCGCGGACTTGTTAGAGCCGCTGCTGGCGCCCGTCGTCTTGGCCGGCGTGTCGTCGTCCTTGGCCTCGTCGATCGCCTTCTTGACCCGCGACCGCATGAGCGAGAAGTCGGGGTTCGTCGACAGGAAGCCGTTCACGCCGTTCTTGAAGACGATGCTGCGGACGTTGCCCTTCTTGACCTTGAGGCTCAGGTCGACCATCGCCGGCAGGATCTCCTGCGGGATGTCGGTGTAGACGATCGACTTGCTCGCGTTCGCGATGTCCTCGTAGCGGGTCAGCACGTTCGCCGGGTTGGCCTGCTTGATCATCGCGTTGATGACGCAGCGCTGGCGGTCCATCCGGGCGAAGTCGTCCGAGCCGTAACGGCCACGGGCGTACCAGAGGGTGCTGCGGCCGTCGAGCTTTTGGTCCGGGCCCGGCTTGAGGAACTCCTTCGGCGGGATGTGCAGGTCGGTGTTCCCGCCGATCGGGATGTAGGTGTTGACGTTGAGCCGCACCCCGCCGAGGGCGTCGACCATCTTCGAGAAGCCCTGCAGGTTGATCAGGACGTAGTAGTCGACCTTGAGCCCGAGCGCCTGCCCGACGCTGAGCTTCATGACGTCGGCGCCGAGGTTGTCGGTCTTGCCGAGGGCGTCCTTGCCCACCTTGACGGGCACGTCGCGGTACATCGCGTTGAGGAAGAACTCGGCGTTGTTCGGGTCGCCGTCGGTGAAGCCGTTGGGGTACGCGCGCTTCAGCGGCGAGTCCGACGGGAACGGCATCCGCGCGGTGTTCCGCGGCAGGCTGAAGAGCGTCGTGTCACCGGTCTTGGTGTCGATGCTGGCCAGGATGACGGTGTCGGTCCGGGTGCCGACGCGACCCTTGCCGGCGTCGCCGCCCAGCAGCAGGATGTTCAGCCGGGCCTGGTCCGCCCAGGGGTCGGTCTGCTGCTCCTTGTCGCCGGCGTGCGTCGCCTGGAGCGTCGGGCGGGTCGCGCTGTTGGTGTCGGCCGAGCTCTGGAAGACGGTGCCGACCAGCCCCGCCGAGACGTACGCGGTCCGCGCGGCGACCGCCATCGGGGCCGCGACCGCGAAGGCCAGGACGCCGACGAGGAGCCCGCCGAGGACGCGCTGCGAGCGGGTGGGCCGGTGGCGCAGGGCGAGGTGGGTCGCGACGACGACGACGACCCAGAGGGCCGCGACCACGAGCAGCACGATCGTGAGCCGGCGCAGCATGACGGGGTCGACGCCGATCGAGACCAGGGCGTCGCGGTCCACGAGTGCGGCGAGCCCGAGGGCCACCAGGGTCAGGACGAACAGGGCCAGCACGACCGACCCGACGACGCGGCGCCCGGCGGCGATCAGCCCGACGCCCGGCACGACGGTGCCCAGGACGGTGAAGCCGACGGTGCGCCGGAAGTCCTCGTTGCGGGGGAGGGCGTGGCGCGCGGCCGGCGTCGAACCACCCTCGGGGCGGGACCAGTTCCAGCCGGAGCCCGACGCGTCGGGGTCGGCGGGGGTCTTGTCCTCCGGCATGCACACGTCCTTCTGGGCTCGGCGACGGCGCGCCGGTTGCGTTCAGATTCGATTCAGGGTACGTGTCGGCAGGTCAGGACGCCATTTCACCCGC
>NZ_JACHZG010000015.1 GCF_014193425.1 Microlunatus antarcticus
CCCGCACGCCAAGACCCAGTCCGTACGCATCGAGCAGGGCCCCCTGCAGCGCCGGCTCCGGCTGGCCGACGTGCACGTCGACACCCCCAAGGGCCCGGTGCACGCGGTCGCGCACCAGATGGACGTCGTCGCGGCCCGCGAGCTCGCGCTCAGCCAGCTCGACCGGGCCCGCGCCGCCCGGGCGGCCGCCGAGCTCGCGCTGGAGCACCCCGGCGACGTGCGCCCCGAGACGCCTGAGGAGAGGGCGACCGGCGACGCCGTGCTCGCCGAGCTGGGCGCCGACCGCGAGCGCTTCCTCGGCGAGGGCGGCGAGAGCCAGGTCTTCGCCCTCGACGACACGCGGGTCCTCCGGCTCTACCGCGCCGGGCACGAGAGCGCGACGTCGCCGGTCGTCGACCAGCTCCGGTCGCTGTACGGCTTCTGGGCCCACCACCGCCCGGAGGCCGGCTACGGCCTGGACCTGCCGCTCGTGCTCGACGCGGGCGTCACGCAGGGACGTTCCTGGACGGTGGACCGCCGCTTCGCCGGCGGCTCCCTCGCCGACTGGCTGCGGACGGCCGACCTCACCGCCCGGCGGTCCGCGCTGGCCAGCCTGCTCGACGCGGCCGAGGCGCTGTCCCGGCTGCCGATGCCGGTCCCCGGCTTCGCCCGCCTGGTCGGTGACGGGGCCCCGCAGACGTACGGGTCGCTGCTCGAGCTGCTGAACGCCATGCTCGCCGGACCCGCCTCCCGCAGCCACGACGACCTCGCCCGCGACGTACCGGGCGTCGCCCGCGCGTGGGACCGGCTCCAGCACGACCTGGCCCAGCGCGACGTCGTCCCCACGCTCGTGCACGGCGACCTCGGCGCGCCCAACGCGTACGTCACCGTCCCCCACGAAGGCGCCGACGAGGCCGCTCCGCGCGTCACCGGCGTCGGCGACTTCAGCCCGCACACGCTGCAGGCGGACCCGCTGATGGACCTCACCGGGGCGGTCGCGTTCCTGGAGCTGGAGCCGTACGACGGGGCCGTGGCCGACAGTGAGTGGCTGCTCGGGCTCGCGGTCCAGCGCTACGGGCCCGACGTCGCCCGCTGGATCGGGGTCTACCGGCGCTACTTCGGCTTCTACTTCTCCGACACCGCCGAGCACGACCCGCGGACGTACGCGTGGTGCCTGCGTCAGCTCGACGGGGAGTAGGCCCGGACCATGCGCTCGGAGGACGTCCGGACCCTGCAGCTCGCGCCGCTGTGGGTGCTGAGCGCCCTCGTGGGCACGCACACGCGCTTCGCCGAGCCGGACCTCGCGACCTTCTGGGACGCGGTGGTGAGCGAGGGCCTGCGGGCGCCCGCCGCGGCCCGTGACCTGCTGGCCACGCTGACCCTCGACCGGACGGGGCTGCTGCTCGACCTCGAGCTCGACGGACGTTCCGTGGTGTCGGGGCTGCGGGACGTGGTGACCGTCCTGGGTCCGGCCGACCGGGTCGCCGGCTACCGGCGGGCGCTCGTCCGCATCGGCGGCGCGGTCGCGCGGGCGCGCGGGCCCTACGGGTGTCAGATCAGCAGCGAGGACCTGAACCGGCTGCTGCTCGTCGCGCAGCTGCTCGACTACTCGCCCTCGCGCGCCGACGCCGCCTGAGCCGAGCCGGCGCTCAGCGGCAGAAGGACGCGCGGACGGCGTCAGCGAGCGCCGCGCGGCGGGCGGCGTGCACCGCTTCCGGCTCGTCGGCGGTGGCGGTGAACGTGAGCGAGGACTGCGCCCACGAGCTGGCCATGCCGACGACGAGGCTGTAGATGTCCAGCGGTTGCATGGTGTCGACGAGGATCCCCTGCGCCTGCGCCATCTCGATGCGGGCCACCACCTGCACGTCGACGCCGCCGACCCGGGCGTACAGGTCGCCGGTCGGCGTGCGTTCCAGCCGGGCCCAGGTCGCGAGCCGGACCAGCACCGGGTCCTGCAGGTAGTAGTCGTAGACGCCCACGGCGTACTCCGGCAGCCGCTCCGGGTCGAACCAGCCGTTGGCCACGTGCGTCTGCACGTAGTGGCCGAAGACCAGGTCGAACAGGGTCTCCTTGTTGCCGAAGTAGTGGTAGAGCTGCGCCTTGTTCGTCTGCGCGGCCGCAGCGATCCGGTCGACCCGCCCGCCGGCGAGCCCGTGCTCCGCGAACTCGGCCGTGGCGGCCGCCATGATGCGGGCGCGGGTGGCGTCGGCGTCGCGGATCGGCATGGCTCGATCTTACAACCAACCGGTCGGTTGATTACCGACTCGAGCCGTCCTACAGTTTCAACCATCTAGTTGGTTGATCGAGAGGCACGACATGACCAAGAACGACATCCGGGGTCTGACGAAGGACTCCACCGCCGACGACGTGCTCGCCGGCATCGACCTGACGGGCAAGCGCGCCGTCGTCACCGGCGCGGCCAGCGGCATCGGCGTAGAGACCGCGCGTTCCCTCGCGCGGGCCGGTGCCGACGTGACGATCGCCGTCCGCAACACCACCAAGGGCCGCGAGGTCGCCGCCGACATCGAGGCGACGACCGGCCGCGCCGTGACCGTCTCCGAGCTGCACCTCGACGAGATCGCGTCGGTCCACGCGTTCGTGACGGCGTGGTCCGGACCGCTGCACATCCTGGTGAACAACGCCGGGATCATGGACAGCCCACTCGCCTACACGTCCGCCGGCTGGGAGTCGCAGCTCGCGACGAACCACCTCGGCCACTTCGCCCTCGCGACCGGCCTGCACGAGGCCCTCGTCGAGGCCGGCTCGGCCCGGGTGGTCGCCGTGTCCTCGAGCGGCCACGGCAGCTCGCCCTTCCACTTCGAGGACCCGTTCTTCGTGCGCCGGGAGTACACGCCGAACCTCGGCTACGGGCAGTCCAAGACCGCCAACGTGCTCTTCGCGGTCGAGGCCCAGCGCCGCTGGGGCGCCGAGGGCATCACGGCCAACGCCCTGATGCCGGGCGGCATCTGGACCGGCCTGCAGAAGCACTGGGACCCGGAGGTCCTGGCGACGCTCAAGCGCGACGCCGTGGACGTCGTCAAGACCACCGAGCAGGGCGCCTCGACCTCGGTCCTGCTGGCCACGGCCCCCGAGCTCGAGGGCTACGGCGGGCGCTACTTCGAGGACAACCGCGAGGCGCAGGTCGTGCCCGAGATCTACGACGTCGTGTACGGCGTGGTGCCCTGGGCCGTCGACCCGGAGGCGGCGTCCCGGCTGTGGGACGTCTCGACCGCGCTGGTCGACGCCGAGCTCGTCCGGCTGGGCCTGACCACGTCCCGCTGAGGTCGCCTCTGGAGCTCCTGACCCGCATCGCTAGGGTGCGGGTCATGAGCGAGGCAACGGCGGCCAGCACCCCTCCGGTCCTGGGCATCGACATCGGCGGCAGCGGCATCAAGGGAGCTCCGGTCGACCTGAGCACCGGCGAGTTCGCGGCCGACCGGCTGCGGATCGACACCCCGTCGGCGTCGACGCCGGAGAACGTCGCCGACGTCGTGGCGCAGATCGTGGAGCACTTCGGCGGCCAGATCGCCGCCGACGGGCCGATCGGCATCACGATCCCGGCGGTCGTGACGCACGGGATCACCCGGTCCGCCGCGAACATCGACAAGTCCTGGATCAACTGCGACGCGGAGAAGATCTTCGAGGACAAGCTCGGGCGCGACATCCTCCTGGTCAACGACGCCGACGCCGCCGGCGTCGCCGAGGTGAAGTACGGCGCCGCGGCGGGCCACCCCGGCCTCGTGGTCCTCACCACCCTCGGCACCGGCATCGGGACGGCGATCCTCTACCGCGGGGTGCTCGTGCCGAACTCCGAGCTCGGCCACCTCGAGATCGACGGCTACGACGCCGAGAAGCGCGCGGCCTCGAGCATCAAGGACAAGGAAGGCCTCTCGTACGCGAAGTGGGCGAAGCGCCTGCAGCGCTACTACGAGACCCTCGAGGCGCTGCTCTGGCCCGACCTGATCGTCGTCGGCGGTGGCGTCAGCAAGGACTCCGACAAGTTCCTGCCTCTGATCGACATCAACGCCGAGATGGTCCCGGCCAAGCTGCGGAACACGGCCGGCATCGTCGGCGCTGCCTGGCTCGCGGCCAACCGCCTCCAGCAGCCCGCCCTCGTCCGCGAGGGCACCGCGGCGGAGTCCGCGCTCGTCGAGTAGGACGCCTCCCGGGTGGGTCGGGCGCCGGCGCGGGTGCGGCGAGCAGGCTCAGACCTCGCCGGTCACGCCGCCGCCGAGCTCGGCCACGACGTCGAGCTGACCGAGGTGGCGGGCGTACTCCTGCACCACGTGCAGCAGCACCCGCTCGAGGGTGGCCGGTGGTTCGCCGTCCCACCGCTCGCTCGGCCGGCCCACCTCGTCGAGGTCGTGCCGGCGGACGACCGCCTCCGTGACCTCGGCCTGCCGACGCCACGCCGCCAGGACGTCGGCGGTCCCCACCTCGTCGGGCACGACCCAGCGGCCGTCGACCTCGTCGCCGTGCGGGTCATCCACGGGCGTGCCCTCGAAGCCCCAGACGAACCAGCGCCGTTCCATGAAGGTCAGGTGCCGCACCAGCTCGCGCGGCGTCCAGCCCGACGGGACCCGGCTGCGCCGCGCCTCGTCCTCGGTCATCGCCTCGACCCGCCGCCCGACGCCGTCGCGGAAGTAGGCGAGGTAGCGCAGGTAGACCTCGGTCCGCGTGCTCACGTGCTCCGTGGGCTCGGGGAACGGGACGCTCACGCCGTCCCTGTCGCCGCTGCTGCTGCCGACGCGGGGGCAAGGACGTCCAGGAACCACCCCCCGCGGGGGTCCGGCACGAGCTCGCACGGGCGGTGCCCGGCCACCAGGGCGACGACGGCGGCCGGCGTACGCGGGGTGCGTTCCGCCTCGCAGATCCAGCGGGCGACGAGGCCGCGCGTGTGCTTCGCCGCGTGGGAGACGACCACGCGGCGGCCCTCGACCTCGGTGAAGACGCGCACCGCCACGTACGCCTTCGCGGCCGAGCCCGTGGGGCGCCAGACCGACGCGTACGACGAGGAACGTCCGTCGACGACCACGCCGTCACCGGCCAGCGCGACCATGACCGGTCCGAGGACCGCGCGCCAGCGGGCGGCGACCGTCCCGACGCCGGGGAGCGTGGCGGTCATCGGCAGCCGGTACGGCGTGATCGGGTCCGTCGGCCCGACCGGGCCCCACAGCGCGCTCTGGACGCGCACCCAGCGGTTGGCCCGACGGCGCCCGGCCGGGCTCAGCGACGCGTGGTCGAGGGCGGCGTAGAGGACGCCGGTGTAGACGTCGACCGCCCGGCGGGCCGGGGTGGTGCGGAGGTGGACGTTCCGGGCGACCTCGTCGGTCAGGCCGGGGCTGAGGCCCAGCGCGGCCGCGGCACCGGGCTGTGCGCTCGCGACCGCCAGCGCGTCCAGGAGCTCCTCGCGCAGCGGCGTCAGCCCCGGGTGCGGCAGCGCGGCCAGGTCGACGGGCCGACCGCGGCGTGCGGGCGCCGCCTTGCCCTCTGAGGGCGGGAGCAGGATCAGCACGACGACCCTTCGACAAGCTCAGGGAACGTGGTCACATCCGGTCGAGGGCCTCGATGCCGAGCAGGTCGAGCCCGGCGGCGAGGACGCGCTTCGTCGCGGCGCACAGGGCGAGCCGGGAGCTGCGCACCTCGCCCTCCGAACGCAGGACGGGGCAGCGCTCGTAGAACACCGAGAGCGTGCCCGCGAGGTCGTAGAGGTAGGCGCAGAGCTTGTGCGGCTGCAGCGTCGAGGCGACCTCGGCGACGACGTCGCCGTAGCCCGACAGCAGCAGGGCGAGGGCCTGCTCCTGCGGCTCGTCGAGCACGGTCACGGCCTCGTGCGCCGGCAGGACGCCCTCGGCCGCGGCGCGGGCGAGGACCTGCGTCATCCGGGCGTGGGCGTACTGCAGGTAGGGACCGGTGTTGCCCGTGGTCGCCACCATGCGCTCGATGTCGAAGACGTAGTTCTGGTTGAGCCCGTTCGACAGGTCCGCGTACTTGATCGCGGCCAGCGCGATGGGCGGCGAGGCGATCTCCTCGGCCATGTCGAGCAGCGTGGCGAGGTGCATGGCCTTGCCGTCGCGGGTCTTGTACGGCCGCCCGTCCGCGCCCAGGACCATCCCGTAGCCGACGTGCTCGGCGCTGACGGTGTCGGGCAGCCAGCCCGCCATCCGCGCGACCGCGAACACCTGGGCGAAGTGGTCGCCCTGGCGCACGTCGGTGACGTAGATCAGCCGGTCGGCCTTGAGGTCGCGGACCCGGTGCAGCAGCGCCGCGAGGTCGGTGACGTCGTAGCCGTAGCCGCCGTCGCGCTTGCGCAGGATCAGCGGCGCGTTGAAGCCGGGCACGAAGACGCAGAGCGCGCCGTCGTCGACGACCGCGACGCCCTTCGCCTTGAGCTCGTCGGCGACCGGGCCGAGGACGGCGTTGTAGATCGACTCCCCGGCCAGGTGCTCGTCGGTCAGCAGGACGTGCAGGCGGGCGTACATCGTGTTGAAGCCGGCCAGCGACACCTCGACCAGGGAGCGCCAGATCCGCAGCGTCTCCTCGTCGCCGGACTGCAGCGCGACGACGCGGAGCCGGGCCCGGTCGGCGAAATCGTGGTCGTCCTTGAAGTGCGCCGCGGCGCGCTTGTAGAGCTCCTCGGCCTCGACCAGGTCGAGCGCGGCGGGGTCGAGGCGCTCGACGAGGATCTGCTCGACCAGCTGGCCGAACTGGGTGCCCCAGTCACCGAGGTGGTTCTGCGGGAGGACCTCGTGGCCGGCGGCGGTGAGGACGCGGTTGAAGCAGTCGCCGATGATCGTGGTCCGCAGGTGGCCGACGTGCATCTGCTTGGCCACGTTCGGCGAGCTGTAGTCGATGACGACGCGCTGCGGGTGCTCGGCCTGCTCGACGCCGAGGGCCGGGTCGGCGAGCTGGCCGGTGACGTAGCCGGCCAGCACCGACGAGCGGAGCCGGAAGTTGAGGAACCCGGGCCCGGCGATCTCGACGGGCTCGCAGAGGTCGTCGACGTCGAGGCGGGCGACGATGTCGGCCGCGACCTCGCGCGGGGACTTGCGCTCGCTCTTGGCCAGGCGGAGGGCGACGTTGGACTGGAAGTGCCCGAACTCCGGCCGGGTCGCCGGACGCAGCTCCGGCTCGATCCCGGCCACGGCCTGCACACGCGCGCTGAGCTGGGAGGGGAGGGACGCCATGATCGGTGATTCTTCCACTCCGGTCGTGCGCGCCCGACCACGTTCCCGGGCGCCGGCGACCCTGGGACCACGAGAACGGGTCTCAGCTCGGGTCGATCAATTAGTTCGAACGCCGACATGGACGACGCAAGCCGCATAGCCTGTCGAACTTGCCAGACCCCACACCCCAGGAGTGCCTCATGCATACCAGCAGACGGGCGGCCTCCGCTCTCGTCGGGCTCTCGAGCGCCATGGCGGGCGTATCCGGTTGCGGCATCGATCCCGCACCTCCTGCGGCTCCCGGCGTCAGCAGCTTGGCCCCGTCCGCGGCAGCCGAGACGACACAGGCGGCGACCGAGACTCGATCGGCAGAAGAGGTCTTCGGCGACCTCGCCAAGACCATCGACTCGGCGAAGCTGGTGAAGACCTACACGGAGGACGACGACCCCAACAAGCTGTTGGGACGGCCGAACGGGTACACGTCGAAGGTCGCCTTCTCGGACTCGCGCATCGCGAAGAAAGACCTCGAGTTCACGGAGAGCGACGCCATCGAACGAGGAGGCTCCGTCGAGGTCTATCCCGACGCCGAAGGCGCCAAGCAGCGCGCGGACTACATCCAGACGATCGGGAAGAGCTCCTCCGCCCTCGCGAACGAGTACGACTACCTCAAGGGTCCGATCCTGGTTCGCGTGACCGGAATTCTTCCTCCGTCGAAGGCCAAGGACTATCAAGTCGCCCTCGGCTGACAACAGGTGCAGCCTCGCGCGGCGGTCGAGGACCACCTGAGTCTCCGTCTTGTCGCGCAGGGGGCAGCATGGGCCGGGTGCCGCAGCCGCTCCAACCGTTCCTGCACGACCTCGTCAGCCAGGTCGCCGCGCCCACCCAGACGTGGTCGACACCCGACGGGCAGGTGGTGCCGCGTGACGACGACGCGGCCGGGGTCACCGGGCTGCTGCACGGCGACGTGCGGCTCCTCAGCGGGATCGAGGTCTCTGTCGACGACGACCCAGGCGTACCGGTCGCCCACCACGGCCGCCCCGACGGCAGCGTCGTCTTCACCTCTCTGCTCCGCGGCCTCGACGCCGCGTACGCGGACTCCGGCGACCCCCGCGTCCGGCTCGACCGCACCCGCACCGTCGTCCCGGGTCGTCTGACCGAGGAGCTGGTCCTCGGCTCCACGCTCGACGTCGACGTCGAGGTGCGGGTCGCCGTACGGCTGACGCCCGACGCGACGCCGATGGAGCTCGTCCGCGTCGGGGCGCCCCGCGTCGCCGTGACGCCGGCGGAGGACGCCGGCCACGGGTGGACCTCGGCGGGGATCGACGTGACGATCGCCGCCCCGGGCGCCGGGTGGACCGTCGCGGACGGGCGAGTCACGCTTTCCTGGACGCTGACGGTCCCGCGACGTTCCTCGGTCGCGGTGCGCTGGACGGCCGACGTCGTCGACCCCGCGCCGGTCGTGGTCGCCGCGCCCCCGGACCTCACGCACGACCGCGTGCTGCTCGGGCCCGAGGAGGACCAGCGGCTCGGCCCCTGGCTGGAACGTTCCGTGGCCGACCTCGCGGGCCTCACGATGGCGCTGCCCGACAGCCCGGGCGACGTGTTCTACGCCGCGGGCGCCCCCTGGTACTTCACCCTCTTCGGTCGCGACAGCCTGTGGGCGGCGCGGCTGTCCCTGCCGCTCGGCCTGGACGTCGCGCGCGGCACGCTGCGGACGCTCGCCCGGCTCCAAGGTCGCGCGGACGACCCGCGGACCGGGGAGCAGCCGGGCAAGATCCCGCACGAGCTGCGGCGCAACGGCTTCCAGCTCGGCGGGATGTCGCTCCCCCCGCTCTACTACGGCACCGTCGACGCCACCCCGCTGTGGATCTGCCTCCTGCACGACGCGTGGCGGGCCGGGCTCCCCGACGACGACGTGATCGCGCTGCTGCCGAACGTCGAGGCCGCGCTCGACTGGCTCACCGCGCAGACCGCGCCGGACGCGCGGGGCGGGAGCGTCGAGGGATTCGTCCGCTACGTCAGCGCGGGCAGCGACGGCCTGGCCAACCAGGGCTGGAAGGACAGCGACGACGCGGTCCGGTTCGCCGACGGGACGTACGCCGAGGGCGCCATCGCGCTGTGCGAGGTGCAGGGCTACGCGTACGAGGCCGCGGTCTCCGGCGCGGCGCTGCTGGACGGCTTCGACCGACCCGGCGGCGACGAGCTCCGCGGGTGGGCACAGGGTTTGCAGGAACGGTTCCGGGCGTCGTTCTGGTGCGAGACGGGCTCCGGGGAGGACGACTACCCCGCGCTCGCGCTCGACGGGACCGGGCGGCGGGTCGACGCGCTGACCAGCAACATCGGGCACCTGCTGGGCACCGGCCTGCTCAACCTCGAGGAGGAGTGGCGGGTGGCCCGCCGGGTCGGTTCACCGGCGCTCGACTCCGGCCTCGGGCTGCGGACGATGTCCACGGACGACGCCGCGTACGCCCCGCTCAGCTATCACTGCGGCTCGGTCTGGCCGCACGACACCGCGATCGTCGTCGACGGGCTCACCCGGGCCGGGCTCGCCGAGGCCGCCGACGGGCTGGTCGAGGGCCTGCTCGCCGCCTCGGTCGCCTTCGACCAGCGACTCCCCGAGCTGTGGAGCGGCGAGGGCGCCCCGGTCCCCTACCCCGCCGCCTGCCGGCCGCAGGCCTGGAGCGCCGCGGCGGCCGTCGTCGTGGCCCGCCGGGCCGGGGTCTTCGGCGGGGTCTGACGCAGCCTGGCCGAACCTCAGGAGTTTCACGTTCACGTGAAAACCCTCGCTCTGCACGGCAGATCTGCCGTGGTGAGTGCAGGAGTTTCACGTGAACGTGAAACTCCTGGGATCCGGGCCCAGGCGCCGGACCGAGCCTGGCCGGTCCGGGGCCGGGGGGAAGGGTCAGCGGGTGAGGCCGTAGTCCTTCAGCTCGAAGGTGTCGACGGACGGGGCGAAGAACTTCTCGCCCACCCACGACGGCAGGGACGCCGCGACCCGCAGGCCGGTGTGGAAGGCGCCGATGCCGACCCGGCTCTTGGGGTTGGCGAGGCGCGGGGTGCCCGGCGGGAGCTTCTGCGCCTGGGCGACGTAGGGGCGCAGGACCTCCTCGTACGCGGTGAGGCCCGCGCGCGGGTCGCCGTGGGTGGCCAGCTCGCCGGCCAGGACGTACGCGCCCACGAGCGAGAGGCTCGTGCCCATCCCGCTGACCGGGGCGGCGCACCACGCGGCGTCGCCGAGAAGCGCGACGCGGCCCCGGGACCACGCCGGCGCGAAGACCTGCCCGATCGACTCCGAGTAGAGGTCGTCGGCCTCCTCGAAGCCCTCGAGGACCCGTTCGGCCTGCCAGCCGGCGTCGCCGAAGTCGGCGCGCAGCTGGGTGAGGAGCTCCTTGGACGAGCGGTCCTGCACACCCGCTCGCGACCCGCCGTCGGTGAGCCGGGTGAGGGTCGCCCGTGTGGTGCCGTGGGTGTCGGGGCGGAGGGTGACGCTGCGGCCGCCGGGAGCGTTGTACCAGCGCCACCAGGGCTTGTCGGACTCGGTGCGCGGGATGGTGCCGTAGGTGATCTGGAGGTTCAGCGAGCGGATCTCGACCTCGTCGCCGAAGACGAGGCCACGCGTGGAGGAGCCGATGCCGTCGGCCGCGACGACGAGGTCGAAGTGCTCGTCCGGCGCGTGCTCGAAGGCGACGAGCACCTGCTCGCCCTCCTCGGTGAGGCCGGTGATCCGGTCGCCGAAGCGGTACTCGACCGGCCGGTCGCCCGCGAGCGTCGCCCCGACCAGGATCTCGGAGAGGTCGCCGCGCAGGATCTCGCGCTCGCCGGTCGCCCCGCCGGAGTCGGAGGTCCCCGCCGGGAACGCCGCCACGATCCGGCCGTCCGCACCGATGAACTCGGTGCCCTCCTCGCCCGTCGTCGCGGCCGCGACGGCGTCGTCGAGGCCCATCCGCCGGACCGCCTCGCGAGCCGCGCCCCGGATGTCGATGTTCTGCCCGCCCGTCCGCAGCTCCGGCGCCCGTTCGACCACGACCGCGTCCCACCCCGCCCGTCGCAGCCAGAAGGCCAGGGCCGGTCCGGCGATGCTCGCTCCACTGATCAGCACTCTCGTCACGCCGTGACCCTACCCCGGTCATCAACGACGTTAGCAATCTCGTTGGTAGTCTCGGCGGCATGGATCAGACGTCAGGCGATCCCTCCCCGACGGACCGCGCCCGCGAGCGCCTCGACGGCACTCCGCTGCGCGACCACGACCTCCGCTCGCGGCTCCAGCAGCTGGGGATCCGGCACCGGCACCTGGAGAAGCGGCTGGCTGCGGCGCTGCGGACCGACGTCAGCGGACTCGAGGTGATGGACCACCTGATCGCGCTCGGCCCCACGACGCCGTCCACGCTCGCGACGCGCCTGGGCACCTCGACCGCGGCCATGTCGCTCGTGCTCAACCGGCTCGAGGAGGCCGGGCACATCACCCGTCAGCGCCACCCGGACGACGGGCGCAAGCTCGTCGTGACCGCCGCCGGCCCGAGCACCGAGCAGGTCTGGGCGCTGATCTCGCCCCACACCGACGCCGTCGACCGCCTCATCGCCTCCTACACGCCGGAGCAGCAGGACCTCGTCGAAGGGTTCCTGGACGCCGTGCTCGCCCTGTACGACGACGAGGAACGCCGCCTCGGCGAGAACGCTCCCTGAGCCTCTCGAACGCCGTGGCGTTCGACAGGCTCAGGGGGCGTCCACCGTCCGCAGGGGCTGGCAGTGCGGGCACCAGTAGCTGCGGCGCTCGACGCCGACCGGGCCGAACTCCTCGGTCAGGATCCGGGTCCCGCACCGGCGGCAGTCCTGGCCCGGCCGCTCGAAGACCCAGTGCGCGCCGAGGCGCCGGTTGCCGGTCGTGATCTGGTCGTGGGTGTTCTTGTTCGCCTCGAGGAGCTGCTTGGCCCGCGCGACGACGCGTTCGAGCGAGGGCACGGCCTCGACGGGCGTCCGCGGGTTCACGCCCTGGAGGAAGAGGATCTCGGCGCGGTAGAGCGTCCCGATGCCGGCCAGGTTCCGCTGGTCGAGCAGGGCCTCGCCGACCGTACGGGCGGGGTCGGCGCGCAGCCGCCGCAACGCCTCGTCCGCGTCCCAGTCGTCGCCGAGGAGGTCGGGCCCGATGTGGCCGACGACCGTGTCCTCCGCGTCGGTGCGCACCATCTCGGTGACCGGGAGCCGGTAGCCCACCGCGGCGGCCTCGGCGTTCACCATGAGGACGCGGATCTGCCAGGCCGGCCCGCCGGTCCACTTCTTCCCCGTCGGGTAGACCCGCCAGCCGCCGTCCATCCGCAGGTGCGTGTGGAGCGTCCAGCCGTTGGCGAAGCGGGTCAGCTGGTGCTTGCCACGCGAGGCGACCTTGAGCACCTCGACGCCGGTGAAGTCGGTGGTCGCGAGCTGCGGCACGCGCAGCTCGCAGCGCGTGAGCACTCGCCCGGCCAGCGCCTTGTCGAGCTGCTGGCAGGCCAGCCAGACCGTGTCTCCCTCGGGCATCGGCCCAGTCTGCCGTCCCTGCCCACGTCACCCGGGGGGACTCAGGCCGCCCGGCCCGACAGCGCCCGCAGCATCACCGACACCCACGTCCGGTACGGCCGCCACGTCTCGCCGACCGCCGCCAGCTCCGCCGGGGTCGGCGGGTGGTCGAAGCCGTACACCTCCTGCACGACGTCGCGGACGTGCGACTCCCCGACGACCATCGCGTCGGCGTGACCGCAGGCCCGGACGACGATCAGCGAGGCGTAGAAGGGGCCGATGCCGGGCAGCCGCTGCACGCGTTCCTCGGCCTCGGCCTGCGGCAGCGCGCGCAGCTCGACCACGTCCAGCTCGCCCCGCTGCGCCGCCTCGGCCACGGCGTGCAGCCGGGGGACCCGGTCGGCGGGCAGACCCGGCAGCGACTCGAGGCGGAGCAGCGCGCCCGGCGTGGGCACCGCCTCGGTCACGACGCCGGCCAGCTCGACGCTCGCCCCCAGCGCCTGGGCCAGCCGGCGTCGGACGCCGATGCCCTGGGCGCGGGCCCGGCGGGCGCTCACGATCGACCAGACGGCGGCCTCGTACGGGGAGTAGAAGAGCGCGGGGCGGAAGCCGGGCGCGACCGCGTGCACCGGGGCGAGGACGGGATCGGCCTCGCACAGCGCGTGGAACGCGGCCCCGTCGTGGTCGGCGGACACGACCCGCGCGACCTGGGTGGCGGCGTCCTGCACCTCGGCGTCGGAGAGGGGCGCCTGGTCGCCGGCGGGCGTGATCGTCAGGTCGAGCCGGTCCCCCACCTGCCGCACCTCGACCCCGACCTGACGCTCGAGATCGCTGTCGAGGCAGAACGCCAGCCGCATCACCCCGTCGTACGACGCCTCGTCGCGGTGACCGAACCCCATCAGGGCGACCTCGCGGAGGTCGTACGGTCCGGTGACGGTCAGGGACGCGGTCCTCGTGCTCATGCGCGCGATCCTGCCGGGCCCCTCCGACAGCTCCACCCGCGGCTGCCGCCCTACCCTGGGCCCATGGTGTCGACGCGGGGTCGCTGGCTGCGCCGGGGAACGGTCGCCCTGGTCAGCGCGGGGTTCCTGGCCGGCGCCGCGGTGCTGGGGTCGGTCGGCTGGGTCCGCGCGACGGCGTCGGGGCACACGTACGCCGACCGCGACCTCGCCCTCGTCCCGGCCACGCCCGTCGCCCTGGTCCTGGGCGCGCAGGTCTACCCGAGCGGCACGCCGTCACCGTTCCTCGCCGGGCGGCTCGACCTGGCCAAGCGCCTCTACGACGCCGGCCTGGTCGAGGTCCTGCTCGTGTCGGGCGACAACGGGGCGCGCGAGTACAACGAGCCCGACGCCATGCGCCGCTACCTCGTGGACGCCGGGGTGCCGGCGGACAAGGTGGTCGCCGACTACGCGGGCTTCGACACGTACGACTCGTGCTCCCGTGCGCAGCGCATCTTCGGCGTGGACCGGCTCACCGTGGTGACGCAGGACTACCACCTGCCCCGCGCGGTCGCGACCTGCCGCGCGCTCGGCCTGGACGCCGTGGGCGTCGGGGACGAGAGCTTCCGCGGCACGGAGGCCTGGCGGCGGGGGACGTTCCGTGACCAGGTCGCCTGCGTCAAGACCGTCCTCGACGTCGTCAGCCGCCGCGACCCGGTGCTCGGCGCGCGCGAGACCTCGGTCGACCGCGCCCTGCAGGGCTGAGAGCCGACCGTTCGCCCACACCGAACGCCCTTCCGCACGCCCTCGTCGCGGTGTAACCATGTAAGCAACGCAAAGGAGCAAGCATGTGGCACGGAGCTGAAGGACACGAGGACGAGGGCGGCCGCCGACGTGGACGGGGTGCCCGCCCGGGCGGCTGGCAGAACGTCGACCTGCCGCCCGCCGACGACGCGCAGTCGTGGTTCGAGGGGCGGCTGCCGGACGGGTGGTTCAGCACGGTCGAGGTGACCGTCGACCGTGAGGAGCTCACCGTCGTCGGCACGCTGACCGACGAGACCGCCGACGACGCGGCGACGCAGGGGCGGATCAGCCGCTTCCGCGAGGAGACCCGGGAGCCCCGGATGACCATCGCGGACGAGGCGCAGGCCCGCTACGGCCGCAAGGTCTCGTGGGGCGTCCGGCTGGGAACCACCTCGGCGCTGTTCACCAACGTCTCGGTCCCGGTCATGACGCGGCTGCGTCAGCCGGAGCGGCGGGTGCTCGACACCCTCGTCGACGCCGGCGTCGCGCGCTCCCGGTCGGAGGCGCTGAGCTGGGCGGTCAAGCTGGTCGGCGAGCACACGGAAACCTGGCTGGCCGACCTCCGGACGGCGATGGAAGAGGTCGACAAGCTCCGCTCGCAGGGCCCCGACCTCTAGACCGGGAGACATCCGGCGCACGAGAATCCCGAGGACCCTTCCACCCACCGGTGGGAGGGTTCTCGTGTGCCCAGACGATTCACCCAGGTCGACGTGTTCACCAGCGAGCTCGGCTACGGCAACCCGGTCGCGGTCGTGCACGACGCCGAGGGTGTCGACGATGCCGCGCTCCAGCGGTTCGCGGCCTGGACGAACCTGTCGGAGACGACGTTCCTGCTGCCGCCGGAGGACCCGGCGGCCGACTACCGCGTCCGGATCTTCACCCCGGCCCGGGAGCTGCCCTTCGCCGGGCACCCGACGCTCGGGTCCGCGCGGGCCTGGCTCGAGGCGGGCGGGACGCCGGCCGCAGCCGACGTGGTCGTGCAGGAGTGCGGCGCCGGGCTGGTCCGGGTCCGTCGCGACGGCGACCGGCTCGCCTTCGCCGCACCCCCGCTGCTGCGCGACGGCCCCGTCGAGGCCGACGACCTGGCCGAGATCGTCGGCGCCCTCGGGGTGGACCCGGCCCACGTCGTCGACGCGCAGTGGGGTGACAACGGGCCGGGCTGGGTCATGGTGCTGCTGGACAGCGCGGAGACCGTGCTCGCGCTCCGACCGGACGCGGC
>NZ_JACHZG010000016.1 GCF_014193425.1 Microlunatus antarcticus
CCTCGCGGCGCTTGCGGTCCTCCTCGGCGTGGGCCTCGGCCTCCGAGACCATCCGGTTGATGTCGTCCTTGCCCAGGGCGGAACCGCCCGTGATCTGCATGGACTGCTCCTTGCCGGTGGCCAGGTCCTTGGCGTGCACGTGCACGATGCCGTTCGCGTCGATGTCGAAGGCGACCTCGATCTGCGGCACCCCGCGCGGGGCCGGCGGCAGGCCGGTCAGCTCGAAGTTGCCGAGCGACTTGTTGTCGCGGGCGAAGTCACGCTCGCCCTGGTAGACCTGGATCATCACCGAGGGCTGGTTGTCGTCGGCCGTGGTGAAGACCTCGGACCGCTTGGTCGGGATCGTCGTGTTGCGCTCGATGATCTTGGTCATCACGCCGCCCTTGGTCTCGATGCCCAGGCTCAGCGGGGTGACGTCGAGCAGCAGGACGTCCTTGACCTCACCCTTGAGGACACCGGCCTGCAGGCTGGCGCCGAGGGCGACGACCTCGTCGGGGTTGACCGACTTGCTCGGCTCCTTGCCGCCGGTCAGCTCCTTGACGAGCTCCGCGACGGCGGGCATGCGGGTCGAGCCACCGACGAGGATGACGTGGTCGATCTTGCCGACGCTGATGTTCGCGTCCGCGATCACCGCGTTGAACGGCGTACGGCAGCGGTCGAGCAGGTCGGAGGTCAGCCGCTGGAACTCGGAGCGGGTGAGCTTCTCCTCCATGTGGAGGGGGCCGGAGGCGCCGAGGGTGATGTACGGGAGGTTGATCGAGGTCTCGCTCGCGCTCGACAGCTCGATCTTCGCCTTCTCCGCAGCCTCCTGCAGGCGCTGCTTGGCGATCTTGTCCTGGGCGAGGTCGGTGCCGTTCTTGTTCTTGAACTGCTTGACCAGCCAGTCGACGATCCGGGAGTCCCAGTCGTCGCCGCCGAGGCGGTTGTCGCCCTTGGTGGCCTTGACCTCGAAGACGCCGTCACCGATCTCCAGCAGCGACACGTCGAACGTGCCACCACCGAGGTCGAAGACGAGGATCGTCTGGTCGGCGCCGCCCTTGTCCAGGCCGTACGCCAGCGCGGCCGCGGTGGGCTCGTTGATGATGCGGTCCACGGTCAGGCCCGCGATCTCGCCGGCCTCCTTCGTGGCCTGACGCTCGGCGTCGGAGAAGTACGCCGGCACGGTGATGACCGCGTTGGTGACGGACTCACCCAGGTAGGCCTCGGCGTCGCGCTTCAGCTTCTGCAGCACGAAGGCGCTGATCTGCTGGGGACGGTAGGTCTTGTCGTCGATCTTGACCGTCCAGTCGGTGCCCATGTGGCGCTTGACGGAACGGATGGTGCGGTCCACGTTGGTGACGGCCTGGCGCTTGGCGACCTCGCCGACCAGAACCTCGCCACCCTTGGCGAACGCGACCACCGAGGGGGTGGTCCGGGAGCCCTCGGCGTTGGGGATGACGGTGGGTTCGCCACCCTCGAGGACGGCGACGACGGAGTTCGTCGTGCCCAGGTCGATGCCGACTGCACGAGCCATGGTGTGTGTTCCTCCAGATAAGGATGTGGTCTTCGGTGCTCCGGACGCTCCCCGGGGTGATCCGGTCGTCCTTGAGTGCACCTGGCTCAACTATGCCACCGGGCCCCGCATTCCCTCAAGCGGCCTTGAGTCTTCGGGGCTCAACCAGGGTTGTTCCGGGAGGGCAAGCCGAAGCCAGACGCTGGGTCGCGGCGCGGCGGCACGGCGTGGCAGCCGGGCGCGCAAGCCCGCGCTGACTAGCGTCGACGCTGTCGGCCCCACGTCACAGGAGATCCCATGAGCCGCTTCGTCTCGTTCTGGCGCAGCTTCGCGCTGCTGGTCGCGCGGCTCGGGCTGGGCGGCATCATGCTCCTGCACGGCGCGCACCGCTACCAGGCCGGCATCGGCTCCCAGGTCACGTACCTGGCCCAGTTCTCGACGCCCTACCCGAAGATCGCCGCGTACGGGGCGACGTCGTTCGAGATCGCGGGCGGCATCTTCCTCATCCTCGGCGCGCTGACGCCGCTGGTCGGGCTGGGCGTCCTGGTCCAGCAGGTGCTGACCGTCGTGTGGACCAGCTACTACAAGGGCCCCGACCTGTTGAACACCGACGGCACCTACAACGGCGGCTTCGAGTACTCCGTCGCCCTGGGCCTGCTCGGGCTGCTGTTCTTCGTCTTCGGCGGCGGCGTCGTGAGCCTCGACCGCGTCTTCCGTCGCAAGAAGCCGGTCGCGACCGAGGACGACGAGCCGACGGACGCGCCCGAGACCGTCGTCCGGCCGCAGGCGTTCCCCGTCCGCTCCAGCGTCTGACCCCTCGGGAGCAGGCTCACCGCCAGCCTCCCGTACGCCGTAGGGCCGCAATCCCGTCGGCCCCGGCTCGGCGGGCCGCCGCCTCGGTCCCGCCCACGAGACCGGCGACCTCCGCGTAGGTCAGCCCGCCCAGGTGGTGCAGGGCCACGGCCCAGCGCTGTCGTTCGGGGAGCGCCGCCACGGCGGCCCGCACCTCCGCCGCGTCGACGGCCGCCTCCGGTCCCGCGTCGGTCGACGCCTCGTCCGCCCGGACGACGTCGGGCACGGGCGTCGCGCGTCGGCTCCGGGCCCGGACGACGTCCAGCCCCTTGCGGTGGGCGATCGTGACCAGCCAGGCCTGCAGGTTCGTCGCCGGGTCCAGCTCCGGGTAGACCCGCAGCGCCGCGAGGAACGTCTCCTGCCAGGCGTCGTCCGCGTCGCCGGACGAGCCGAGCACGGCGCGGCACACCCGCAGCACGACAGGCCCGTGCTCGACCACCACGCGGTCGAACGGCGGCAGCCCCGGCACCCCGTGACGCTAACCCGCCCCGCAGACACCGCCGGCGCAGCAGGGCCTGCCGACCTCACAGGGAACTGACAGAATCAGCACAGCCCACCGCCACCCCACGATGGGAACCTGAGTCCATGGCCCGCACCGACACCGCCGCAGCGCCCCTCAGTCGTCCGGACGGGACGCCCATCCGCGTCCTCGCCGTCGACGACGAGTCGAGCCTGACCGAGCTGCTGTCGATGGCCATGCGCTACGAGGGCTGGCAGGTCACCACGGCCAACTCCGGCACCACCGCGGTCAAGGCCGCGCGCGAGGTCCGGCCCGACGCCATCGTGCTCGACATGATGCTGCCCGACTTCGACGGCCTCGAGGTGATGCGCCGCATCCGTACGGAGGACCCGGACGTCCCCGTCATCTTCCTGACCGCGAAGGACGCCGTGGAGGACCGCATCGGAGGACTCACCGCGGGCGGCGACGACTACGTGACCAAGCCGTTCAGCCTCGAGGAGGTCATCGCTCGGCTCCGGGCCCTGCTGCGTCGCAGCGGTGCGACCTCCACCCGGAGCGACTCGACCCTGGTCGTCGGCGACCTCACCCTCGACGAGGACAGCCACGAGGTGAGCCGCGGCGGCACGGAGATCTCGCTGACCGCGACCGAGTTCGAGCTGCTGCGCTACCTCATGCGCAACCCGCGCCGCGTGCTGTCGAAGGCCCAGATCCTCGACCGCGTCTGGAACTACGACTTCGGCGGCCAGGCGAACGTGGTCGAACTCTACATCTCGTACCTCCGCAAGAAGATCGACGTCGACCGGCCGCCGATGATCCACACCATGCGCGGCGCGGGCTACGTGCTGCGTCCCGCGAGCTGATGTCCGCGGCCAGCCTGCCGTCTCAGCCCATCGGGCACACGCCCGCCGAGTCGCCGGTAGCGCCGACCGGACCCGAGTCTCCGTTCGGACACGGGACGCTGGCCCGACAGCTCGTCGTCCGGGTGACTGCGATGGTGGCACTGGCCGCCGTCCTCCTCAGCGCGGCGACATTTCTCGCCACTCGCCAGCTGCTGGTGCGTGAGGTTGGACGCCAGCTCGACTCGGTGACCAGCCGGGTCCGTTACCCCGACAGCAACTCGGGCGGCCCTGGACGTGGTCCCGACACCACGCTCCTCCGACCCGGCCAGCCGGTCGGGACCTTCGCTGTGATCTACAACGGGGACGGGTCGCTCAACGACAGCGGACGGCTCGTCGAGAGCCGTGCGAACAACAGCTCTTCCTTCAACGTCGACCGGCTGTCCACAAGCGCGGTCGACCGACTTCGGGTCGTCAAGACCGACGGCACGGAGACGACCACGGCCGTGCCGGGACTCGGCCAGTACCTGGTGTCGGGCTTCGAGGTGCGCGACACGAGCGGGGCGCTCCTCCAGACCATCGTCGTCGGGTTGCCGCTCGAAGAGGTCAACCATCAGCTCATCCAGCTGATCGGGCTGGAGGCGGTGCTGGCCGCCCTGGCGGTGGCCGGGGCGATCGTCGCCTCTCGGACCGTGGTGCGCCGGAGCCTCCGCCCGCTCAACCGGGTGGCCGCGACGGCGCAGCAGGTCTCGCAGCTGCCGCTCGACCGCGGCGAGGTGGCGCTGGCTGTCCGCGTGCCCCCGGAGGACGCCGACCCGACGTCGGAGGTCGGACGCGTGGGACAGGCGTTCAACCACATGCTCAACAACGTCGAGGACGCGCTCGCCGCGCGTCAGGCGAGCGAGACGAAGGTGCGCCAGTTCGTCGCCGACGCCTCCCACGAGCTGCGGAACCCGCTGGCCGCGATCCGCGGCTACGCCGAGCTGACCCGGCGCGAGCGCGACTCGATGTCGCCGAACGCCGCCTTCGCGATGAGCCGGGTCGAGTCCGAGGCCGAGCGGATGTCGTACCTCGTCGAGGACCTGCTGCTGCTCGCCCGGCTCGACTCCGGGCCCAACCTCGACGTCGCGCCGGTCGACCTGAGCGAGGTCGTCATCAACGCCCTCAGCGACGCCCGCGCCGCCGGGCCGGACCACGTCTGGCAGCTCGACCTGCCGCCCGAGCCGGTCGTGGCGCTCGGCGACCGCTACCGCCTGCACCAGGTGGTGGCCAACCTGCTCGCGAACGCCCGTACGCACACCCCGCCCGGCACCCGCGTCCGCGCCGCCGTCGTCCTCGACGGGACGAACGCGGTGGTCACCGTGACCGATACCGGCCCTGGCATCCCCGACGAGATCCAGTCACGCGTCTTCGAGCGCTTCACCCGGGCCGAGGTGAGCCGCGTCCGGACGCCGGGCGCCGAGACCGGACGCAGCACCGGCCTGGGGCTCGCGATCGTCGCCGCGGTCGTCGAGGCGCACCACGGGACGGTGACCGTCGACAGCCAGCCCGGTCACACCGAGTTCGTGGTGTCCCTGCCCCTCGCGACGCCCACCGGCCCCGCGTTCGGCCGGCCGAGCACCGCCGGCGTCGCCTGACGCGTCGTCAGCGCAGGCTCTGGAGCTCTTCCTCCGCCTCGGCCTCGCTGGTCGCGAACTGGGTGCGGTAGAGCTCCGCGTAGCGGCCGCCGAGGGCGAGCAGCTCGGAGTGGCGGCCCTGCTCGACCACGCGCCCGTCCTCGAGCACGACGATCGAGTCGGCGGCACGGACCGTGGAGAGCCGGTGGGCGATGACGAGTGCCGTACGGCCCTCGAGCGCCTCGCCGAGGGCGGCCGTGACCGCGGCCTCGGACGTCGAGTCGAGCGACGCCGTCGCCTCGTCGAGGATGACCACGCGCGGGTGGGCGAGCAGGAGGCGGGCGATGGTGAGGCGCTGGCGCTCGCCGCCGGACAGCCGGTAGCCGCGCTCACCCACCACCGTGTCGAGACCGGCCGGCAGGCTCTCGATCAGCTCGCGCAGCCGGGCACGCGTCAGCGCCGACCACAGCTCGTCCTCGGTCGCCCCGACCTTGGCCAGGAGCAGGTTGTTGCGGATCGACTCGTGGAACAGGTGCCCGTCCTGGGTGACCATGCCGAGCGTCGCCCGGATGCCCTCGAAGCTCAGGTCACGGACGTCGACGCCGCCGATGCGGACCGCGCCGGCGTCGACGTCGTACAGGCGGGAGAGCAGGGACGCGATCGTCGACTTGCCCGCGCCCGAGGACCCGACGAGCGCGACCATCTGACCGGCCTCGGCCTTGAACGAGACGTCGTGGATGACCTCGATGCCGCCGCGGTTGTCGAGGACGGCGACCTCCTCGAGGGAGGCCAGCGACACCTTGTCGGCCGTCGGGTAGGCGAACGAGACGTGGTCGAAGGTGACCGAGACCGGGCCCGGCGGGACGTCGACCGGGTGAGCCGTCTCGACGATCAGGGGCTTGAGGTCGAGGATCTCGAAGACCCGCTCGAAGCTGACGAGCGCGCTCATCACCTCGACGCGCGCGCCGGCGAGCTGGGTGAGGGGCGCGTACAGGCGGGTGAGCAGCAGCGCCATGGTGACGACGGAACCCGCGGCGAGCGTCCCGCGCAGCGCGAAGAAGCCGCCGAGCCCGTAGACGAGGGCGAGCGCGAGGGCGGACACGAGCGTCAGCGCGGTCACGAAGACCATCTGAACCGTGCTCGAGCGGACGCCGATGTCACGGACGCGGCGGGCCCGCTCGGAGAACTCGACCGACTCCCGCTCCGGGGAGGAGAAGAGCTTGACCAGCGTCGCGCCCGGCGCGGAGAAGCGCTCGGTCATCTGCGTGCTCATGAACGAGTTGAGGTTGGCCGCCTCGAGGCGCAGCTTGGCCAGCCGTGAGCCCATCCGGCGCGCGGGGAGCACGAAGACGGGCAGCAGCACCAGCACGAGCACGGTGATCGGCCAGGAGATCGTCAGCATGGTGACGAGCGCGAGGACCACGGCGACGAGGTTGGTCACGACGCCGGAGAGGGTGTCGGAGAAGGCGCGCTGCGCGCCGATCACGTCGTTGTTGAGGCGGCTGACCAGCGCCCCCGTCCGGGTGCGGGTGAAGAACGCGACGGGCATCGTCTGCACGTGGTCGAAGACCGCGCGGCGGAGGTCGAGGATCAGGGTCTCGCCGATGCGGGCGGACAGCCAGCGGACGACGAGCCCGACGCCGGCCTCGGCCACGGCGATGACGGCGATGAGGACCGCGAGCCGCACGACCACCCGGACCGACCCGTTGGTCGTGATGGCGTCGACGACCTGCCCGGCCAGCAGCGGGGTGGCGATCGCGAGGAACGCGGTGACGACGCTCAGCACCAGGAACACGGACAGCACCCGACGCTGCGACCGGGCGAAGCCCCAGATCCGCTGCACCGTCGCCCAGGAGAACGGTCGCTTCTCCGTCTGGGCCACCATCGTCCGGTACAGGGCCGACCAGGCCACGCTCTCCATGCTCATGCCGCAACTCCCTCGTCAGACGGCTTCCGAACGAGTTCACGGTAGGCGCCGGGACTGACAACACCAGACCGTCCGTCGGGCTTCCCATGCTCACAGCCAGGTCATGGTCTGACCCCCACGTCGCCACAGCCCCCCGCCGGAGGGTCTGTGCCATGACGATCTCGACCTTCCCCGGCTCGACCGCGCCGCGGGCCGTCGCCGCCGCACCCGGCACGACCACCGAGCAGGACTCCACCCCGCCCTCCGAGCCGGACGCGGGCACCACGACGTCGCGCCGCCGCGGGCCGAGGGCCGGCCGTACGGTCGCGCTCGTCGCCCTGCTGGCCGGCACGGCCGTGCTCTACCTCTGGAGCCTCTCGGCGTCGGGCTACGGGAACTCGTTCTACGCCGCCGCGGTGCAGGCCGGCTCGCAGAGCTGGAAGGCGTTCTTCTTCGGGTCGCTCGACGCCGGCAACGCGATCACGGTCGACAAGCCCCCGGCGTCGCTGTGGCTGATGGCCCTCTCGGTCCGGATCTTCGGGCTCAGCTCGTGGAGCATCCTCGCGCCGCAGGCCCTCCTCGGGGTCGCGACGGTCGGGGTCACGTACGCGTCGGTGCGGCGGACCTTCGAGCGCTCGGGCTCGCTCGGCGAGATCGCCGACGGCCACCGCGCCGGGCTCGTCGCGGGCGCATTGCTGGCCCTCACGCCGGCGGCGGCGCTGATGTTCCGCTTCGACAACCCGGACGCGCTGCTCGTCTTCCTCATGACCCTCGCCGCGTACGTCACGCTGCGCGCCGCCGAGAAGGCCAGCGGCAAGACGCTGGCCTGGGCCGGGGTGCTGATCGGCTTCGCGTTCCTCACCAAGATGCTGCAGGCGTTCCTGGTCCTCCCGGCGCTCGTGCTGGTCTACCTGGTCGCGGCCCCGACGACCCTGAAGAAGCGGCTGCTGCACCTGGTGGGTGCCTTCGCGGCCATGATCGTCTCGCTCGGCTGGTGGGTGGCGATCGTCGAGCTGGTGCCCGCGTCGTGGCGCCCGTACGTCGGCGGCTCGACGAACAACTCGGTCCTCGACCTGGTCTTCGGCTACAACGGGCTCGCCCGCATCCTCGGCCGGTCCGGCGCCGGTGCCACCGGCGCCCCCGGTGGCGGGGGCGGGGGCGGCGGCTTCGGCGGCACGCCGGGCCTGGGACGGCTCTTCGAGCAGGTCTCCGCGGGCATGATCACCTGGCTGCTGCCGGCCGCCCTGCTGCTTGCCCTGGTCGCGGTCGTCGCGATCGGTCGCGCGCCCCGGACCGATGGCCGCCGCGCCGCGCTGATCCTCTGGACCGGCTGGACCGTGGTCACCGCGCTCACGTTCTCGCTGATGGAGGGGACCTACCACGACTACTACGTGGTGGCCCTGGCCCCCGCCATCGCGGCGGGCGTCGCCGTGGGCGGGACCGTCCTCTGGAACCGCAAGCACACCTGGCTCGGCCGGGCCGGGCTCGCCCTGGCCGTGGCCGGCAGTGCGGTCTGGGCGTTCGTCCTGCTCGGTCGCGCCACCGGGGTCTACGAGTCGCTGCGCTGGCCGGTCCTGGTCGTCGGCGTGATCGCCGCGCTCGGGCTGCTCGTCGCGCACCGCCTCCCCCGCCTCGCCGCGAACGTGGTGCTGGCGGTCGCCCTGGCCGGTGCGGCGACCGGACCCGCGGCGTACGCGTTGAACACGGTCGCCACGCCCCACACGGGTTCGATCGTCACGGCCGGGCCAGTCACCTCGCAGAACGGTCCCGGTGGCGGCACCCGCGGGGGCTTCGGCCAGGGCCAGGCCGGTCGGGACGGGCGCACCTTCCCGGGCGGCGGCACCCCGCCGCAGGGCCAGACCGGTCAGGCGCCCGGGCAGGGCCAGACCGGGCCGGGCCAGACCGGTCGTGCGCAGGGCGGCGGCATGGGCCAGGGCGGTGCAGCGAGCACCGAGCTGGTGCAGCTCCTCCAGGCCGACGCCGGCAGCTACCGCTGGGCCGCGGCCACGATCGGCTCGCAGAGCGCCGCCACCTACCAGCTGGCCAGCGAGCAGCCGGTGATGGCGATCGGCGGCTTCACCGGCAGTGACCCGAGCCCGACGCTCGCGCAGTTCCAGGCGTACGTCGCGGCCGGGGACGTCCACTACTTCATCGGCGGCGGCGGCATGGGCGGAGGCCGCGGAGGCGGGTCCTCGGAGATCTCGACCTGGGTCACGCAGCACTACACGGCCACCACGGTCGGCGGGGCCACGGTCTACGACCTCACGCAGCCCACCTCCTGACCCGCCTCCCACGCGCTCGACCCCTCCTCGTCCTGGCTCCGCCATGCCCAGAAAGCGACCTATTCCGATGACCGACCTGCTCCTCAGCACCCGGCCCGACCGCAGCATCCACCTCGCCACCCCGACCGACGTGATGGTCGACGTGGTCGTGCCCGTCTACAACGAGCAGGCCGACCTGCGGCCCTCGGTCGAACGGCTGCACGCCTTCCTCTCCAAGGAGCTGCCGTACGGGTTCCGCGTCACGATCGCCGACAACGCCAGCACCGACGCCACCTGGACCGAGGCCCAGGCGCTGGCGGGCGAGCTGGACCACGTCCGCGCCGTGCACCTCGACGCCAAGGGCCGCGGCCGTGCGCTGAAGGCGGTCTGGTCGGCGTCCGACGCGCCAGTCCTGGCGTACATGGACGTCGACCTCTCCACCGACCTCCGGGCGCTGCTGCCGCTGATCGCCCCGATCGTCTCCGGCCACTCCGACCTGGCGATCGGGACCCGGCTGGCCCGGTCGAGCCGCGTCGTCCGCGGCCCGAAGCGCGAGCTCATCTCGCGCAGCTACAACCTGATCCTGCGGGGGGCGCTGTCGGCGTCGTTCTCGGACGCGCAGTGCGGCTTCAAAGCCATCCGCAACGAGGTGGCGCACGACCTGCTGCCCCTGGTCGAGGACGACAACTGGTTCTTCGACACCGAGCTGCTCGTCATCGCCCAGCGCGTGGGGCTGCGGATCCACGAGGTGCCCGTCGACTGGGTCGACGACCCGGACAGCCGGGTCGACGTCGTGGCCACGGCGCGGGAGGACCTGCGCGGTGTCGTCCGGCTGCTCCGCAGCTTCGCCGGCGGGCGCATCCCGGTCGCCCGGCTGCGGGCCGAGCTCGGCCGCGACGCCGAAGTCCCCTCGACCGTGCCCGGCGTGCCGCGCGGGATGTTCGGGCAGCTGCTCCGCTTCGGCGGGGTCGGGGTGCTGAGCACGCTGGCGTACTTCGTCCTCTACCTCGGGATGCGCGACCTCACCGGTCCGCAGGCGGCCAACCTCGTCGCGCTGCTGGTCACGGCGATCGCCAACACTGCCGCCAACCGCCGCGTCACCTTCGGCGTCCGGGGGTCCGACGGCGCGCTGCGCCACCACGCCGGTGGCCTGATCGCCTTCCTCGTCGGGCTCGGCCTGACCAGCGGCTCGCTCTGGGTGCTGCACCAGGTCTCGCCCGACCCGAACCGCGGGATCGAGGTGGCGATCCTGGTCCTGGCGAACGCGATCTCGACGCTGGTCCGGTTCCTCGCCCTGCGCCAGCTGATGGCGCACCGGCGCTGACCTGCGGGACAACGGGGTGGATTCGGCACCGCTGCGGTGCCAGATCCACCCCGTTGTCGTGCGACCGGTCAGGATGGGGTCGTGAACCAGGTCGCGCGGCCGCGGCCGACGGGGCGCCAGCTCGTCCGGTTCGCGGTGATCGGGGCCGCGAGCGCGGCGGCGTACCTGCTGCTCTACCTCCTCCTGCGGAACGTCACCGGCGCGCAGGTCGCGAACGTCGTCGCCCTCGTGGTCACGCAGGTCGCGAACACGGCGACGAATCGGCGCGTCACCTTCGGCCTTCGCGGGTCGCAGGGGGCGCTGCGCCACCAGGCGGGCGGGCTGGCGGCGTTCGCGTTCGGGCTGGCGCTCTCAGCCGGCGCGCTCTGGCTGCTGCACCACCTCGCTCCCGGGTCCGGACGGGTCGCCGAGGTCGCCGTGCTCGTCGTCGCGCAGGGCATCGCGACGTGCGTCCGCTTCCTCACGCTGCACGCGATGATGGCCCGTCGCACCGACCCCGGCGCCAGTCCCACCCAGGCCTAGGCTCGCCCCGTGGCCACGGAACGTGTCGAGCTCGACGTCGGCGGCCGTACGGTCTCGATGAGCAACCCGCAGCGCGTCTACTTCTCCGCGCGGGGCGAGACCAAGCTCGACCTCGCGAACTACTACGTCGCGGTCGGCGACGGCATCGTCAACGCGCTGTACCACCGGCCGTGCATGCTGCATCGTTTCCCCGACGGGGTCGACGGGGAGAAGGTCCACCAGAAGCGTCTGCCCAAGGGCGCGCCGCCGTGGATCGAGACCGTGCGAGTGCACTTCCCCCGCTACAACCGCGACGCCGACGAGCTGAGCGTCAGCCACGTCGCGGACGTCGTCTGGGCGGTGCAGATGTCGACCGTCGAGTTCCACCCCTGGAACTCGCGCGCCGACGACGTCGAGTCGCCCGACGAGTGGCGCATCGACCTCGACCCGATGCCGCTGGCCACGTTCGCCGACGTGCAGCGCACCGCGGGCGTCGTCCGCGAGCTGCTCGGCGAGCTCGGCGCGGTGGGGTTCCCCAAGACCTCCGGCGGCAAGGGCCTGCACGTGTACGTCCGGATCCACCCGGACCATGGCTTCGCCGACGTCCGCCGGGCCGCGTGGGCCTTCGCCCGCGAGGTCGAGCGCCGCAGCGACGGCGGGGTCGACACCACCTGGTGGCGCAAGGACCGCGACCCGGGGTCGATCTTCGTCGACTACAACCAGAACGCCCGCGACCACACGATCGCCAGCGCGTACTCCGTCCGCGGCACGCCGGAGGGACTCGTGTCCGCGCCGATCACCTGGGACGAGGTCGCCGACGTCGACCCGCACGACTTCACCATCGCGACGATGCCGGAGCGGTTCGCCCGGATCGGCGACCTCCACGCCGACATCGACGCGCACCCGTACGCGATCGACGAGCTGCTGGAGTGGGCCGACCGCGACGAGCGCGACAGCGTCCTCCCGGGGGACGACCCCCCGGACCCCCCGAGCAGTTCCGCTCGCTAGCGCTCGCGAAACTGGACGCTCGACCCGCGGAGCCCGAGGGCTGAGCGCCCGACCCACGTCAGGCGGTACGGGCACAGGCGCCGGTACGGTGCAGACGTGAACGCGACCTTCGCCCGGAACGACGCCCCCGCGACCCGGCTCACCGGCCGCGTGGTGCTCGTGACCGGCGGGGCCCGCGGGCAGGGCGCGTCCCACGCGCACCGGCTCGCCGCCGAGGGCGCGACCGTGTGGGCGTGCGACGTCCTGGACTCCGAGGGCGCGGCGCTCGCGGCCCGCCTCGAGGGCGAGGGCCTCGACGTGCGCTACCGGCACCTCGACGTCACCAGCCCCGAGGCCTGGGCCTCGGTCGTCGGCGAGATCGAGGCGGCCCACCGCCAGCTCGACGGCCTGGTGAACAACGCGGGGATCATCCACGTGACGCCGATCGCCGAGGAGACGCTCGACGCCTGGAACCGCCTCCTCGCGGTCAACGTCACCGGCGCCCTGCTCGGGATGCAGGCCTGTCTGCCGCTGCTGCGCCGCAGCGGTGCCGCCGCGGTCGTCAACGTCGCGTCGATCTTCGGCGTGATCGGGGCCCCGGGCTACGTCGCCTACTGCGCCAGCAAGGGCGCGCTCGTGGCCATGACCAAGGTCGCCGCCCTCGAGCTCGCGCCCGACCAGATCCGGGTCAACACCCTCGTCCCGGGCGGCGTCAGCACCCCTATGAACGAGCACGAGAAGGAGGGGGGCGTCATCCCCGACACCCCCCTGAAGCGCCGCGCGCACGTCTCCGAGCTCTCGAGCGCGGTGGCGTTCCTCCTCTCCTCCGACGCCTCGTTCGTGACCGGCACCGAGCTCGTCGTCGACGGCGGCTTCCTCAGCCGCTGAGGCCTGCGAGGCCGGAGAGGAGGGCGTCCGTGGCCGTCGGCCGCCCGACCCTGCAGCAGCTCGTCTACTTCCTGGGCGCCGTCGAGCACCGCTCGTTCGCGGCGGCCGCGCAGGCGCTCTACGTCGCCCAGCCGAGCCTGTCCGACCAGGTCCGACGCCTCGAGGACGCGCTCGGCGTCACGCTCTTCACCCGCACGAACCGACAGCTCCAGCTGACCGACGCCGGCCGGATGCTGATCCCGTGGGCGGAGAAGGTCCTGCGCGACGTCGAGGACCTGACCAGCGCCGTACGCGACGTGCGCGAGCTCGCCGGCGGGACCGTCTCCTTCGGCACGTTCAGCAGCGCTCACCTCTACCTGCTGCCCGCGCTGACGGCCGAGTTCGGCCGCGCGCACCCCGACGTCACGATCCGCGTCCAGGGCCTCAACTCCTCCGAGGTCGCCGACGCGGTCCGCGCGGGCGACCTGGAGGCCGGCCTCGTCCAGCTGCCCATCGACGACCGCGGCCTGTGGGTCGGGCCGCCGGTCCTGACGGACACGGTCGTCTACGTGAGCGCCGACCCCGCTCGGACGAGCCGCCCCGTCGACGTCGACGAGCTCAGCCGCCGCCGGCTGATCCTGTCCGAGGCGCGCTGGACGCGGGACGACCCGCTGCGCCGGAGCCTCGTCGAACGGGCCCAGCGGGCCGGGGTGACGCTGCACCCGGCGGTGGAGGTCGAGTTCCAGACCGCAGCGGTCGAGCTGGCCGCGTACGGGGTGGGCGACTCGCTCGTGTCCTACCTGGTGACGCAGTGGCAGGGCTTCCCGAGCACGCTGACCTGGGCGCACCTCGACCCGGTCTTCGAGGAGCACTTCGCCTTCGTGACGCGGCCGAGCGGGTCGCTCTCCCCCGCGACGCGCGCGTTCATGGACCTGGCCGAGGAGCACATCCGCGGGCTGCAGGCGAAGGCGGACGCGGGACGTCCTGCGTCGGGCGGGAGCTAGCGGCAGGCGCCGACGAGGGTCCGGCTGACGGCGCGGTCGAGGACGTCGAGGACGTCCTCGCGCCGGGTCCGCCGGTCGTCGTTCCAGGCCGTCAGCACGCCGAGCTTCGCGTGGCGGCGGGCGTGGCTGTCCACCCGGCCGGGCGGCAGGAAGGTGTGGCCCATCCGCTCGTGCAGCGCCTCGTAGAGCTCGTCGACGGCACCCCAGACGTCGGCGTGGGTGGTCGCCCGGTCGGGGTCCTCGGCGCGACGCAGCAGCGCGCCGACGAGGCACGCCCCGGACACCGACGACGTCGGCCGGACCAGGTCGAACGACTCGGCGACCGACGCCAGGCGCGTCGTGCCCGCGCCGCCGTCCGACGAAACGCTGAACCACGCGCGCTGCGTCCAGCC
>NZ_JACHZG010000017.1 GCF_014193425.1 Microlunatus antarcticus
TTCAACTACGCGCCGGTCGCCGTGCTCGTGGTGCTCGCGTTCGCGTTCGTCAGCTGGCACGTGAAGGGCAAGAAGAGCTTCATGAACAGCCCGCCCGTCGCCGAGGCCGAGCCGCCCGCCGCCGCGAGCAGCGGCAGCAGCGCCGGTTCGACACCGGGCACCAGGTGAGCGACCTGCTCGACCTGGGTCCCGACCTCCTCGCCCCGTCCGGGGGCACCGGCCGGCACGCCTTCGAGGGCTGCGTGGAGCGCCTGGCCACGGCGATCCGGCTCGGCGTCTACCCGTACGGGAGCACGCTGCCCCCCGAGCGCGAGCTCGCCGGCCTGCTCGGGGTGTCCCGGGCGACGGTGCGGGAGGCGATCGGGGCGCTGCGCTCGGCCGGCATGGTGCGCACCACGCGCGGGCGCGGCGGCGGGACCGTCGTCGACCGCGAGCCGGCCGTGCCCGGGAGCGAGCCGGCCGCCGCGGAGGCGCGACGACCCGAGCTGCTCGACGCGCTCGTCTTCCGCCGCGTGGTGGAGCCCGGTGCGTGCTTCGTCGCGGCCTCGACGCCGCTGACCACGGCCGACCTCGACGCGCTGCACGCCGCCCACGACGAGGTCCGTACGGCCGCGGGTCCCGCGGAGCACCGCCAGGCCGACGCCCGGCTGCACCTGGTCCTGGCCGCCCTCAGCGGTTCGGCCTCTCTGGTCGAAGCGGTGACACGGGTCCAGGCCGCGGTGCACGAGATGCTGCTCGCGATCCCGGTCCTGCCCGTGAACATCGAGCACTCCAGCGCGCAGCACGCGGCGATCGTCGCCGCGGTCGAGGCGGGTCGGCCCGAGCCGGCGCGCCAGGCGATGGAGGAGCACTGCGACGACACGGCGGCGCTGCTGCGAGGGTTGATCAGATGAGGGGATCCGCATGAGCACGTCCACCAGGCAGGCACCGAACGACCGCTACCTCACCGTCGACGCCCTGCGCGCCGAGGTGGCCAGCGGCGCCATCGACACCGTCGTGGTCGCGCTGACCGACATGCAGGGCCGGCTCCAGGGCAAGCGCATGCACGCCGCGTACTTCCTCGACCACGTCGTGGAGTCCGGCACCGAGGGCTGCAACTACCTGCTCGCCGTCGACGTCGACATGAACACGGTCTCCGGCTACGCGCTCACCTCGTGGGAGTCGGGGTACGGCGACCTCGAGTTCGCCCTCGACCTCGCGACGCTGCGCCGCCTGCCGTACGAGCCGGGCGCCGCGATGGTGCAGTGCGACCTCGTCCAGCTCGACCACTCCCCCGTGCCGCAGTCGCCGCGCACGATGCTGACGACGCAGCTCGACCGGCTGGCCGAGCGCGGCCTGGTCGCGCTGGCCGGGACGGAGCTGGAGTTCATCGCGTTCCAGACGTCGTACGAGGACGCCTGGAACGCGAACTACCGCGGGCTGGTCCCGGTCAACCAGTACAACGTCGACTACTCGATCCTCGGCGGCGCCCGGGCCGAGCCGCTGCTGCGCGAGATCCGCAACGCCATGTACGGCGCGGGCATGGACGTCGAGTCGGCCAAGGGCGAGTGCAACCTCGGCCAGCACGAGATCGGCTTCCTCTACGCCGACGCCCTCACCACCGCCGACAACCACGCCGTCTACAAGACCGCGGCCAAGCAGATCGCCGCGAACCGGGGCCAGTCGCTGACCTTCATGGCCAAGTACGACGAGCGCGAGGGCAGCTCGTGCCACATCCACCTGTCCCTGCGCGGCGCCGACGGGTCGACGACGTTCTGGGGCCCTTCGACAGGCTCCGGGAGCGAGGGAAGGACCCCGGAGTACGAGTCGTTCATCGCCGGGCTGCTCGCGACGATGGCGGACTTCACCCTGCTCTACGCGCCGAACATCAACTCCTACAAGCGCTTCGCCGCCGGGTCGTTCGCGCCGACGACGATCGCCTGGGGCGAGGACAACCGCACCTGCGCCGTACGCCTCGTCGGTCACGGCAAGGGCGCGCGGCTCGAGAACCGCGTCCCCGGCGGCGACGTCAACCCGTACCTCGCGATCGCGGCCATGATCGCCGGCGGGCTGCACGGGATCGACGAGGGCCTCGAGCTCGGTCCCGCGCTGGTCGGGAACGCGTACGAGTCCGACTTCCCGAAGGTGCCGCAGACGCTGCGCGACGCACGCGACGCGTTCCGCTCGTCCACCGTCGCGCGGGCCTGCTTCGGCGACGAGGTCGTCGACCACTACACGCGGATGGCCGAGGTCGAGCTGACCGCGTTCGACGCCGCCGTGACCGACTGGGAGCTGCGCCGCAGCTTCGAACGCATGTGAGGACGAGCGCACCGTGAGCACCACCACCCAAGACCGCTGGGACGTCGTCGACCCGGCCACCGAGCAGGTCGTCACCACCGTCGACCTGGCGAGCCTGGAGCAGACCGACGCGGCGATCGAGCGCGCGCACGCGGCCTTCGCGGCCTGGCGCGACGTCGCCCCCGCCGACCGCGCGCGGCTGCTGCGGGCGTTCGCCCGCGTGGTCGAGGCCCACGTCGACGAGCTCGCGGAGCTCGAGATCAGCAACGCCGGCCACACCGTCGGCAACGCGCGGTGGGAGGCCGACCAGGTCGCGCGCGTCCTCGAGTACTACGCGGGCACGCCGGAACGGCAGTTCGGTCGGCAGATCCCGGTGCCGGGCGGCGTGGACGTGACGTTCCATGAGCCGGTCGGCGTCGTCGGCATCATCGTCCCCTGGAACTTCCCCATGCTCATCGCCTCGTGGGGCTTCGCCCCCGCACTGGCCGCCGGCTGCACCGTCGTGCTCAAGCCCGCCGAGCTGACGCCGCTGTCGGCCGTACGCCTCGGCGAGCTCGCGCGGGAGGCCGGGCTGCCCGAGGGCGTGTTCACCGTGCTCCCCGGGCGCGGCCCCGTCGTCGGCGAGCGCTTCGTCACCCACCCGCTCGTGCGCAAGGTGACCTTCACCGGGTCCACGAAGGTCGGCAAGCAGGTGCTCGCCGGCTGCGCCGAGCAGGTCAAGCGCTGCACCCTCGAGCTCGGCGGCAAGAGCGCCAACGTCGTCTTCGCGGACGCCGACGTCGCCGCCGCGGCCGCCGCGGCGCCAGGCGGGGTGTTCGACAACGCCGGGCAGGACTGCTGCGCCCGGTCGCGGATCCTCGTGCAGAACTCGGTCCGCGACGAGTTCCTCGAACGCTTCCAAGCCGCGGTCGACGCCTTCGTCGTCGGCGACCCGCGGGCCGAGACGACGCAGATGGGCCCGCTGATCTCGGCGGGCCAGCGGGCGCGGGTGCAGGGCTATCTCGACGGGGTCGACGTCGCCTTCACCGGTTCCGCTCCCGACGGCCCGGGTTTCTGGGTGCCGCCGACCGTCGTGCTCGCCACGTCGCCGCAGCAGCCGGTGTGGCGCGAGGAGGTCTTCGGGCCGGTGGTCGCGGTGCTGGGGTTCGAGGACGAGGCCGAGGCGGTCGCGCTGGCCAACGACAGCGACTACGGCCTGGCCGGCTCGATCTTCACCCGCGACGTCGGCCGCGCGCTCCGCGTCGCCCGCGCGGTCCAGGCCGGCAACCTCAGCGTCAACTCCAACTCGGCGGTCCGCTACTGGACGCCCTTCGGCGGCTACAAGCAGTCCGGCCTCGGCCGCGAGCTCGGGCCCGACGCCGCCGACGCCTTCACCGAGACCAAGAACGTCTTCTTCAGCCAGGCTTGATCAACGCTCCCTGAGCCTGTCGAAGGGCGCAGGGCAAGGAAAGGAACGTGCAGTGGTGGAACGAGAGGGCCGCGTCGAGGGCCGTACGGCGGTCGTCACCGGAGGGTGCTCCGGCATCGGCTTGGCGTCAGCGCGACGGCTCGCCGGCGAGGGCGCCCACGTGGTCATCGGCGACCTCGACGAGCAGCGCGGGCCGGAGGTCGCGGCAGAGCTCGGCGGGCTGTTCGTCCGGACCGACGTCACCGACCCCGAGGGCGTCGAGGCGCTCTTCGCCGCGGCGAAGGACGCGTACGGCTCGGTCGACGTCGCGTTCAACAACGCGGGCATCTCCCCGCCGGACGACGACTCGATCCTGGTCACCGGGCTCGACGCGTGGCGGCGGGTGCAGGAGGTGAACCTGACCAGCGTCTTCCTCTGCTGCAAGGCCGCGCTGCCGTACATGCTCGACCAGGGCCGCGGCTCGATCATCAACACCGCGTCGTTCGTCGCGGTGATGGGCGCGGCGACGTCGCAGATCTCGTACTCCGCCTCCAAGGGCGGCGTGCTGTCGATGAGCCGCGAGCTCGGTGTCGAGTTCGCGCGGAAGGGCGTCCGCGTGAACGCGCTCTGCCCGGGTCCGGTGAACACGCCCCTGCTGCAGGAGCTGTTCGCCTCCGACCCCGAGCGCGCCGCCCGCCGCCTCGTCCACGTCCCGATGGGCCGCTTCGCCGAGCCCGACGAGATCGCGAACGCCGTGCTCTGGCTCGCCTCGGACGAGTCGAGCTTCGTCACGGCGAGCACGTTCCTGGTGGACGGCGGCATCAGCGGGGCGTACGTCACCCCGCTCTGAACCTCCGCCGTCAGCGGCCGGTGAAGCGAGCCGGCCGGTGCTCCAGGAACGCGGCCGTCGCCTCCGCGGCGTCGTCGGTGGCGGCGCAGGCCGTGTGGCGTGCCGCCTCCCGGTCGAGGGCGGTGGCGAGCTCCGTACGGTCGGCATCGTTGAGGTTCTGCTTGACGGAGCGCAGGGCGAGCGGTGGCTGGGCCACCAGACCGGCCGCGACCTCCCGCGCCAGGACGAGGGCGTCCTCCGCGACCTCGGACACGAGCCCGATGGCCAGGGCCTCGGCGGCGTCCACGGGGCGTGGGCGCAGGTACAGGTCCCGGGCGCGACCGGCACCGACCACCCGCGGCAGCAGCCAGGTGCCGCCGAAGTCACCCGACAGCCCGACGGTCAGGAACGCGGTGCTGAAGCGGGCGGAGCGCGAGCAGACCCGGAGATCGGCGGCGAGGGCGAGCGACAGGCCGGCACCCGCGCACGCCCCGTTGACGGCGGCGACGGTGACCGCTGGCATCTCCCGCAGCAGCTGCGCGGAGCGCATGAAGGTCCGCAACCTGCGCTCCTGCGCCGCCGCCGGAGGTGGTCCGGCCACCGCGCCGCCCACCCCGGCACGCAGGTCACCACCGGCACAGAAGGCGCGGCCGGACCCCGTGAGGACGACGACCCGGACGGTCGCGTCGTCGGCCACCACCTCCAGCGTCGTCAGGAGCTGGTCGAGAAGCGCGGCGTTCATGGCGTTCAGGGCCTCAGGCCGGTTCAGCCGGACGACGGCGAGAGGTCCTTCGACCTCCAGCCGGACCAGGGCCGCGTCGCCGACGGAGCGCTCCTCGGCCGTGGCCGTCACGCCGTGCTCGGGAGCTGGACCGACGTGGTCGTGAGGAAGTTCCGGATGCCGGCCTCACCCAGCTCGCGCCCGAAGCCGCTCGCTCCGAACCCGCCGAAAGGAGCTTCCGGGTCGAACGGTGCGCCGTTGACGCTGACCTGCCCGACCCGCAGCCGGCGGGCGAACCGGACGGCCTCGTCGCCGTCACGCGCCCAGATCGCCGCGGCGAGCCCGTACGGCGCAGCGCTCGCCAGCCGCAGGGCCTCCTCCTCGTCGTCGTACGCCTGCACGCAGAGGACGGGACCGAACACCTCGTCCCGGACGATCCCGGCGTCGGGAGCGAGGTCGGTCAGGACGGTGGCCCGCGCCCAGAAGCCCGCGCCCCGGTCCGTCGGCGCGTCCGGCCCGCCGACCACCAGCCGGGCTCCCTCGTCGAGCGCGCGCTCCAACGTCGCGTTCACCCGGTCGCGGTGCGCGGCGCTGATCAGGGGGCCGAGCCGCGATTCGAGGCTCGCCGCGCGCTCGCCGGCCAGCCGAGCCGCCTCCTCGTACACGGACCGGTGGACCAGCAGCCGGGTCAGCGCGTTGCAGGTCTGCCCGGAGTTCAGCAGGCAGCTGTTGACCGTCGCCCGCACCGCCGCCTCGAGGTTCCCCCCGGGGAGCACGACGGCCGGCGACTTGCCGCCGAGCTCGAGGGTGACGGCGGTCAGCTGCGTGGCAGCAGCAGCCGCTACCTGTGCTCCGACAGCCGCCGACCCGGTGAAGCTCAGGTGGTCGAGGTCGGGGTGACCGGCGAGGAGCGCCCCGACCTCGTGCCCGACCCCGGACAGTTGGCTGTAGACACCGGCGGGTAGCTCGAGATCGACCACCACCTCAGCGATCAGCTCCCCGAGCCGAAGCACCGCGAGCGGGGCGAGCTCGCTGGGCTTGTGCACCACGGGACACCCGGCGGCCCAGGCCCCGGCGATCTTGGCCACCGACTGGTGCAGCGGGTAGTTCCAGGGCGTGATCGCCCCGACCACGCCGACGCCGGCGTGCGTGACCTCCGAGGGCCCGCGCCGCTCGGTGAACGTCATCGTGCGCAGCCGGGCCGCCGTGGTGCGGAGCACGGTGATCGGGAGCTCGACCTGGACCGCACGGGCAACCTTCGCCGGCGTCCCGACGTCCGCGCTGATGAGCGCGGCCAGGTCGTCGACCTCTCCCGCCAGCGCGTCGGCGAGCGTGTCCAGAGCCGCAGCCCGTGCTCCCGGATCCGTCGCGGCCCACGCGTCTCGGCTGGCCAGGGCCGCGTGTACCGCCGCGTCCACCTCGACGGGTCCCTGGCGCGGGACCGTTGCGAGGAGGACGTCCCCGGCCGGCGCACGGACCTCGACCACCTCACGGTGGTCGCGGGACCAACGACCCGCGAGGAAGGTGCGTCCGGTGTCCGGCAGCGCCAGGGTCGATGTGGTGGCGGCGGTCATCGCAGCGCTCCTTCGAGGTCGTCCTGCTGGGCCCGGTCGGGGTCGCCGACCGCACCGGCGTCGGTGAGCGTGCGGATGCGGTCGTCGGCGTAGCCCAGAACCTCGGCCAGCACCCAGTCGGTGTGCTCGGCGAACAGCGGTGCGGACTGGCGGGGTCGCGACAGCCGACCGTCGAGCTCGACCGGGACGCCCGGGTGGTCGCGCGCCCCGACCTCGGCGTGCGGCAGCGCGGTGAACCAGTCGCGCGACCGCAGCTGCGGGTCGCGGAAGAGGTCGGGCCCGTTCTGCACGGGCGCGGCCGGGACCCCGGCCTCCTGCAGCAACGTGGCCAGCTCGTACTTGTCCCGGGCGGCGGCGGCGGCACCGAGACGGGCGTCGACCTGCTCGCGCGCGTCGGCTCGCAGGGCCGCCGTCGCGAACCGCTCGTCGTCGACCCAGTCGTCCCAGCCGAGCGCCCCGCAGAGGGCGACCCACTGCGGGTCCGTGTAGGCCGCGACCGCCACCCACTCGTCCTCTCCTCGCGCCCGGTAGGCGTCGTGCGGGTACGCGGTCGGGTGCTGGTTGCCGACCGTCCCGAGCCGCGCACCGTTCTCGAGGGCGTGCAGGATCTGCTCCCCGATCCAGTGCATCGCCGCGTCCCGCTGCGGCACCTCGACCCGCTCGGCGCTGCCGTCACGTCGGCTGCGGACCAGCGCGGTGACCACTGCGGCCGCACCGGCCAGGCCGCCCATCGGGTCGACGTACGCGGAGCCCGAGCCAAGTGGCTCGTCCTCGTCCTCGTAGCCGATCAGCGAGGTGATGCCGGACATCGCCTCCATGGTCTGACCCAGCCCACGGTGGTCCCGCAACGGTCCGTCGTCGCCGTAGGCCGACATCTCGGTCACGACGATGCTCGGGTTGGCCGCGCGCGCGGCCTCGAGGCCCAGGCCCAGCCGGGCGAGGGTGCCGGGCGAGAAGTTGGCGATCACCACGTCGGACTGCGCGACGAGGTCGCGGGCCGTCGCGAGGCCGTCAGGGTGCTTGAGGTCGAGCGCGGCCGAGAGCTTGCCCTGGTTCTGTGTGTTGAACCAGGCGTTGCGGTTGTACGGCCGGGCGCCGGGCACGCTGTCCGGGTAGGAGTCCGGGTGCCAGGGGTTGGTCTTGTGCCCACGCCAACCGTCCATCCGTTCGGGTCCCTCGACCTTGATCACCTCGGCGCCGAGGGCTGCGAGGAGCCTCGTGGCCATCGGTCCCGACCAGGCGGAGGTCAGGTCCACGACCCGGATCCCGGCGAGTGGACCCGTCAGACCCGCCTCGGTCCCCCACCGTGGCCTCGCCGCGGCCCGGCGTGCGGCGCGGCCCCGAGGTGCGCCGACGGGCGCCGCGGTGTGGTCCCAGACCGGCCCCAGGGTGCGTCGCCCGGCGGCGTCCTTCGTCCAGAAGCTGCGGGCCACGAGCTGCTCGTCGTGCTCGAGGTCCCCGAGCCGGCGGACGGGCGAGAGCACGAGCTTGTCCCGCAGCGCGGACCGGAGGGCGACCCGTTGCGTGAGGTCGGCCGCAGAGACGTTGAAGAGCCGCGTGGCTTCGGCGATGTGGCGCACGAAGCCCTGCCAGCTCTCGAAGGGCGGGTGGCCGTACGCCTCCGGTGCACCGAGCGCGGCGAACAGCTCGGCGAGGTTGTGGTCCGACGCGAAGAAGGCGAGCCAGCCGTCCTGGCACCGGACTCGCCCCTTGGGACGGTTCCACTCGCCGCGGGCGGCCAGGGTGTGGCTGTACGCCCACTGGGTCGAGAAGTTCTGCTCCATGGCCACCGCCGCCTCGTGGCGGTTGACCCGGACGACCGCCACAGGTCGGTCGGCCGGCCCGAGCCGCTGGGCGAGGCTCTGGGTGTAGAGCAGCAGGCCCGCGGCGTAGTCGACGCGGTAGCCGGTGCCGTAGAGCGGCTTGGCGTCGGCCCGGCCGTTGTAGTACATGGACCCGGACAGCGCCTGGTGGACCAGCTCGCCGCCGGTCCACCGCGCGTACGGGCCGGAGTCGGCGAAGTCGGTCACCACGGCGACGCTCGCGTCCGGCCATCGCTGCCGGACCCGGCGACCCTGCTCGGGGTCGGACACGAGGACGACGTCCCACCGCTCGTCAGCAGCCAGGTCGACGAGCGCGTCGACCTGGTCCGGGTGGCGACCGGCCTCCCTCTTGCCGGAGCTGAGGTGCCGGAAGAGCAGGGACCCCCCGTCCCGGTCGAACGGTCCGGTCGCCCGGGTGGGCGACCCTCCGGCCGGCTCGACCAGGACGACCTCTGCTCCCTGGTCGGCGTAGAGCCGCGCGGCGAACTGACCGGCGACGCACCGGGACAGGTCGGCGACCCGCAGCCCGTGCAGCGGCGGGGCACTCATCGGGGCATGCGCCAGATGGTCGTGTTGGCGACGTGGAGCATGGGCTCGCCGTCGGTGTCGCTCAGCAGCACGCTGTTCGTGGCGTAGGTGCGGGCCCGGCTCTCCCAGGCGGCCAAGATGCGACCCCGCGCGACCAGCGTCGAACCCGACGGCACCGGAGCGAGCTGGGTCGTGACCAGGCGCGTGAGGATCCGGGGCCCGTCGGGCCGGAAGGTCGCGTACATGATGTCGATCGAGGCACCGACCAGCTCCTCGAGCGGGACCCGGCCGTCCGGCGTCGACCCTCCGGGTCGGCACTCGACCGTCGTCAGGTCCGGCAGACCCCGGAGCACCTCGATGGAGACGTACGGCTTGTCCTCGTCCGCCGGCTCGGGCCGCACCTCGGGCTCCGGGTCGACCGAGCGCACCCCCCCGGGTGCGGTGAGCTCGGCGGACGCGCACATGACGCCGTCGGCATTGGTCAGCCACGCCTCCGCACCACCGGATGCATGCTCCGTCAGCTCGAGGCGGAGCTCGTCCTGGTCGTAGACGGGAGCGCGGAAGCGGACGTCCATCCCCCCGGCGGCCAGCCACGCCGGGCCCCAACGGGAGGACGCTGCCCGCGCCAGGTACCCGAGCAGGGTCGGTCCACCGACCCAGCCGCCCCGCAGGCCGAGCCTTCGGGCGGCACCGTCGAGATGGATCGGGTTGGTGGAACGTCCCGCGTCGTTGACCGCGTGGAGTGTCGCGATGTGCACTCGGGCCTCTCGCCTGCTGGTGCGACCGACGCCCACAACTCTTATCCGCAGGATGGATAGAATTGTGCGCCGAATGGCCAGAACGTAAGGGGAACCCGATGGACCAGTCAAGCGATCGCGCAGCGCGGACGAGCGAGGACGGCGCGGAACCGACGCGGGTGCAGTCGGTCGACCGCGCGCTCGACCTGCTGGACGAGCTGTGCGCGAGCTCGGAGAGCCAGACGGCCTCCGAGCTGAGCCGTCGGACCGGCCTGCCCTACGCGAGCACCCACCGCCTGCTCGGCGTGCTCGCCAGCCGCGGCTACGTGCGGGCCGACGACATCAAGCGGTACAGCCTGGGCCCGCAGCTCGTCATCGCCGGCTCGCGACTCACCAGCATGGTCGGGACCTGGCTGCGACCACACCTGACCGAGCTCATGGAGTACTGCGGGGAGACCGTCAACGTGGCCCGGCTCGAGGACACCCACGTGGTCTACATCGCCCAGGTCCAGTCGCGTCAGCGGCTACGGATGTTCACCGAGGTGGGGAACCGTGTGCTCCCGCACGCCACCGCGGTGGGCAAGGTGCTTCTGGCCGACCGACCCGCTCGCGACGTCGAGGACGTCCTGCGGCGGGGCGGCATGCCGGCCATGACCCGCAACACGATCACCGACGCCGCCACCTTCCTCAAGGAGCTGGACCAGGTCTCGGCGCAGGGATTCGCGGTCGACGACGAAGAGGGCGAGCTCGGAGTCCGGTGCGTCGCCGTACCGCTGCGCGGCGTCGGCGACGTGCCTCTCGCCCTGTCGGTGTCAGGACCGGCCGGTCGCCTGGCACCCGCGGTGCAGGCTCGGCTCGTCCCCCAGCTGCTCAAGGTGGCGGGCGAGATCGCCGTGTCGTTCGCGCCGCTCAGTCGGTGAGAGCACTTTGCCCGAACTCATTGACCGCACGGCCGAGCACCCCTACTGTCTTCTCCATCTAGAGATCAAGGCTATCCACATCGTGGATAGCCAATGGAGAATTCCCTACTGATCGAGGTGCAGGCGCCATGGTCGACGCCCTTGCCGGACCCCGGGAGAGCACGTCAGGCCGGCGCGCGCAGCCGCTCCGAGCCACGTCGAGGCGGCGGTCGAGGCAACGGTCGCGCCAGAACGGGGCCGCTCTGCTCTTCCTCGCCCCGTGGCTGCTGGGCCTGGTCGGCATCACCCTCGTGCCGATGGCCATCTCGCTCTACCTGTCGTTCACCGACTTCAACCTGATCCGATTCGGGACGAAGTTCGTCGGCCTCGACAACTACCTCCGGATGGCCAGCGACTCGCGACTGCTCGCGTCGGCCAAGGTCACGGCCGTCTACGTGCTGTTCTCGGTGCCGCTGCAGCTGGTCTTCGCCCTCCTGCTCGCGCTCCTGCTCAACCAGGGCCTCCGGGGGCTGTCGATCTACCGCGCCGTCTACTACCTGCCCTCGCTCCTCGGCGGCAGCGTGGCAGTGGGTCTGCTGTGGCGACGCGTCTTCGGTGGCGACGGCCTGCTCAACCAGGTGCTCGGGCTGCTGGGCCTCACGAACCTGCCGAGCTGGATCGGCGACCCCGACTACGCACTCTGGACGTTGATCATCCACCACGCCTGGACCTTCGGCTCTCCGATGGTGATCTTCCTCGCGGGGCTGCGCCAGATCCCGTCGGAGATCTACGAGTCGGCCGCGGTCGACGGTGCGGGCCTCTTCGCCCGCCTCTTCCGGATCACGCTCCCGCTGCTCTCGCCGGTGATCTTCTTCAACCTCGTGCTGCAGGTGATCAACGCCTTCCAGGCATTCACCCCGGCCTACGTGATCAGCGGGGGGACCGGCGGGCCGAACGACTCGACGCTGTTCTACACGCTCTACCTCTACACGGTGGGCTTCCGTCAGTTCGACATGGGCCGGGCGTCAGCCATGGCCTGGATGCTGCTCGCCGTGATCGCGGCGTTCACGGCCGTCAACTTCCTGACCTCAAGAAAGTGGGTCTTCTATGGCGACGAGTGAGGCCCTCACCCGACGGGTGAGCACCGCCCTGCCCCGACGGCGGGCCGCGGCGCCCGTCCGAGCCCGCCGGGCGGCGCTGGGCGCGCTGGCCCACACCGCGCTGATCCTCTTCGCGCTGGTGATGATCTACCCGCTGCTGTGGATGGTCTCGGCCTCGTTCCGGCCCGAGACCGAGGTGTTCTCCAGCCCCGGACTGATCCCGTCGGCGCCGACCCTGTCCAACTACCTGTCGGGCTGGTTGTCCCAGGGCGGATTCGGTCGGTTCTTCCTGACCTCGGGACTGATCTGCCTGGTCTCCGTCGTCGGCATCCTGCTGTCCTGCTCGTTCGCGGCCTACGCCTTCGCCCGACTGAGCTTCTCGTTCAAGCGTCCGCTCTTCGCCGTGATGCTCGTGAGCATCATGCTGCCGCTGCACGTCACCGTGGTGCCGCAGTACATCATCTTCTCCCGGCTGGGCTGGGTGAACACGTTCTGGCCGCTGCTGCTCCCCAAGGTCCTCGCGGTGGACTCCTTCTTCATCTTCCTGCTCGTCCAGTTCATCCGCGGCCTGCCGCGCGAGCTCGACGAAGCGGCGGAGATCGACGGGTGCGGGCCGGTCATGATCTTCTGGCGGATCATCCTGCCGCTGATGAAGCCCGCCCTGGCGACCGCGTCGATCTTCGCGTTCATCTGGAGCTGGAACGACTTCTTCATCCCGCTGCTCTACCTCACCGACCCCGACCTCTACACCGTGCCGCTGGCGCTGCGGTCGTTCGTGTCGGCCGACGGCGAGTCGGCCTGGGGCCAGCTGTTCGCCATGTCGGTGCTGTCCCTGCTCCCGATCTTCGCCGTCTTCCTCTACGGGCAGCGGTTCCTGATCCGCGGCATCGCCACCACCGGGCTCAAGTGAGCGGGCCCGCACCCTCCTCCGCACCAGCGCCGTCGCCAGCAGCCTTCTGAGCACCGCCACCCACACGTCCTCCGCACCACGAGCGCATTGGAGCCTCACATGTCCGGACCCACCGCAACGTCGTTCGCCCGCGCGGCCCTCTCCCGCCGCACCCTTCTGGCCGGTGCCGTCGGAGCCGGAGCGCTCTTCGCGGCCGGCTGCGGGTCCGGCTCGAGCGGTGGGGAGGCGGGCGGCCCGGTGACGTTGCGGATGGCCTGGTACGGCGGTGAGGCCCGCACCAAGAAGTACGGGACGATCCTCGACAGCTACCAGGCGGCCAACCCGACCGTCACCGTGAAGCGCGAGGCCGCCGAGTGGGACAAGTACTGGGAGCGCATCGCCACGCAGACGGCGGCGCGCGACCTCCCCGACGTCGTGCACTTCACCAACATGCAGCTGCGCGAGTTCGCCTCGAACGGCCAGCTGCTCGAGCTCAACGAGGACAACACCAAGGGCGCGCTCGACCTGTCGACCCTCGACCCGGCTCTGCTCGAGGCCGGCAAGGTCGACGGCAAGCTCTACTCCGTGCCGACCGGCAGCCTCATCCTTAGCACGGTGGCCAACCTGGGGCTGCTGCAGGGCACCGGCGTCACGCTGCCGGAGGCCGGGGCCGAGTGGACGTGGGACGACTTCCGCGAGCAGGGTCGCAAGGCCGTCGCGAAGCTCGGTTCCGGTACCTGGTTCGTGCTCGACTTCGGCAGCTCGACGCGCATCCTCACCGCGTTCATGATGAGCCGGGGCAAGACGCTGTTCGACGTCGCCCAGCAGCCGCCCTCCCTGGGCTTCGAGCGCCAGGACCTCGTCGACTGGCTCGCCTACTGGGAGGGGCTGCGCCAGGACGGCATCGCTCCCCCGCCGAGCGTCACCGCCGAGCAGCAGGGCCTGCCGTTCGAGGCCGACCTCTTCGCCAAGGAGAAGGCGGCCGTCTACCTGCACACCAGCAACACGCTGACGAACTACCAGAAGTACACGAAGGGCGAGCTGGTGCTCCGGCGGCTGCCCCACGCCGCCGGCGGGTCGGCGGCGGTCGACTACTTCTTCAGCGTCTCCATGGCCGTGCCCGCCTCCTCCAAGAACCCGCAGGAGGCGGCCAAGGTGATCAGCTACTTCCTCAACGACCCGACCGCGGTCCAGACGTACGCGGGCGAGTTCGGTCCGCCCGGATCCGCCGCCGGGCGCGAGATCCTCCGGAAGGCCGCCCAGGTCGACGGGCAGAAGGTCATCGACTTCACCGACTCCGAGATCAAGCTGGGAGCCGTCGCCGACCAGAACTGGCCCCGCGGCGGCCAGCAGCTCAACGACGTCGTCCTGGGGCAGGCGAACGACCAGGTCGCCTTCGGCAAGGCCAGCCCCGAGGCCGCGGCCGACGAGGCGCTCGCCAAGCTGAAGGACGCGCTGTCACGATGAAGATCACCAGCGTCACGACGACGGTCAGCTCCGTCGCCAAGGACCACCCGGTGCGTGACGCGATCCAGACCCTGGACCGCGACGGGCGCTGCCTCGTCCGGATCGAGACCGACGACGGCGTCGTCGGGGAGAGCAGCACCTACTTCGGCCGCGAGGAGGCGTCACCCGCGCTGCTCGCGCACCTGGTCGACG
>NZ_JACHZG010000018.1 GCF_014193425.1 Microlunatus antarcticus
GCTGACCACGGCGATCGGCGTGGCCGTCGTCCGGGCGGGCCGCGTGCAGCCGGTACCGGTGGGCGCGGGCGCCGGGACGGGCGACGACACCGCGCTGGTGCCCTCCGAGCGCCGGAAGCGGTCGTTGCTGCCGCGCAAGACCTCGGCCGTGATCCCTCCCGCCCTGCCCGACGTCACGACCCCCGTGCCGGACGGCGACACCGACACGACGATCCTCCCCGCCGTCCGCGGCCTGGGCGATTCGCCCTCGGCCGACCCCGTCCCGACGAAGGACCCGGTGGCCGAGGTGGTCTCCGACGCGACCGAACGGCCCTCGAAGCGCCGCTGGCGCAAGCACGAGGACGACTTCGGCGACTTCTCCGACCTGCGCGACCCCGACGAGCCGAGCCCCCGCCGCTCGCGCTGATCTCGTTCGCGCCCGCTGCGCGCCCAAGAGCTGACGTCTTCCTCCTCGCTCGCACGCGACCCGTTCCCAGGAACCGTGCCGCGAGTGCCCGGAGTCGCGTGCTCCCTCCTTCGTCCAGACGTCAGCGGGGCGCTCCGCTACCCGACGCTCACGAGGAGTCGGCTCCCTGCCCCGGTAGCCCCTGCGACTAGGAGGGGCGCAGGAGCGGGAAGAGGATCGACTCGCGGATGCCGACGCCGGTGAAGAGCATGATCAGCCGGTCGAGGCCCAGGCCCACGCCGCCCATGGGGGGCGCCCCGAGCTCGAGGGCGTCGAGGAAGTCCTCGTCGAGCTGCATGGCCTCCGGGTCCCCGGCCGCCGCCTCGAGCGACTGGGCGGTGAGCCGTTCGCGCTGGATCACGGGGTCGATCAGCTCGGAGAAGCCCGTCCCCCGCTCCACGCCGCCGATGAACAGGTCCCAGGCCTCGATGAGGTCGGGGTCGGAGCGGTGCGGGCGGGCCAGCGGCTGGGCGACCGGCGGGTAGTCGCAGACGAAGGTCGGCTGCAGCAGCGTCGGCTCGACGAGCTCGGCGAACAGCTCCATGACCACCTTCTGCGCGCCCCACGCCGGGTCGAGCGCGACGTCGCGGGCGGCGGCGATCTCGCGCAGCCGCTCGAGCGGGGTCCGCGGCGTGACCTCCTCGCCGAGCACCTCCGACAGCCCGGGGTAGACGCCGAGCCAGCGCCACTCGCCGTCGAGGTCGATCACGCCGGCCGGCGTCTCGATCTGCCGGGAGCCGAGCACGTCGGCGACGTCGAGGATGATCTGCCGCGTCAGGTCCGCGACCGTCTTCTGGTCGCCCCACGCCTCGTAGAACTCGAGCATCGTGAACTCCGGGCTGTGGGTGGAGTCGACGCCCTCGTTCCGGAAGATCCGGCCCATCTCGTACACCCGGTCGACGCCGCCGACGACCGCGCGCTTGAGGTAGAGCTCGAGCGCGATCCGCAGCGTCATGTCGACGTCGAACGCGTTCAGGTGCGTGGGGAACGGGCGGGCGTGGGCCCCGCCGTGCACGAGCTGCAGGACCGGCGTCTCGACCTCGAGGAAGTCGTGGCGGTGCAGCGTGTCCCGGATGCTCCGCGTGACCTTCGCGCGGGTGAGGACCATCTGCCGGGCCTCCTCGCGGACGGTCAGGTCGGCGTAGCGCTGCCGGACCCGCGTCTCCTCGGAGAGCTCGGTGTAGAGGTTCGGCAGGGGGCGCAGCGCCTTGGACGCCAGCTCCCACCGGTCGGCGAAGACGGAGAGCTCGCCCCGGCGGGAGGAGATGACGCGGCCGGAGACGAAGACGAAGTCGCCCAGGTCGACGTCGGCCTTCCACGCGGCGAGGGCCTCCTCGCCCACCTCGGCGAGCGAGAGCATCACCTGCAGGCGGACACCCGTGTCGGCGGTCGACAGCCCCTCCTGGAGGGTGGCGAAGCAGAGCTTGCCGGTGTTGCGCAGGAACACGACCCGGCCCGCCACCCCGACGACGTCGGTCGTCTCCTCGCCGGTGGCCAGGCTGGCCCAGCGCGTCCGCACCTCGCGCAGGGAGTGCGTACGGGCCACGGAGACCGGGTACGGCTGCCGGCCCTCGTCCAGCAGCCGGCTCCGCTTCTCCTGCCGGACACGGCGCTGCTCGGAGACGTCGAGGTCGGGGAGCTCATCGGGCACCGGCTCAATCTAGTCAGGCACGGGCTGGGGAGAACTCCCGTTTCGCCTCTCGTGAGCACCCCGCCGCTGACACACTGACGCCCATGTCGTCGCCCCAGCCGCCTTGGTCCCCCGGCCAGCCCGCCCCCGCCGAACCGCCGCAGGGCTACGGCGTCCCGCTGGGCTACGGGTCGCCCCAGGGACCTCAGTCCCCGCAGCCGCAGCAGCCGCCCACCGGCTACGGCGCCCCGCAGGCCCCCCAGGGCTACGGGACCCCGCAGCCGTACGGGCAGCCGCCCTCGCCCCAGCCGCAGGTGCAGCCGTACGGAGGGCCGGTCGGTGAGCTGGTGCTCAACCTGCGCAAGCCGTTCGGGGCGATGGGCATGATCACCCCGATCGTCACCATCGACGGCCACCCGGCGGGAGCGGCCTGGGGACGCAACTCGTTCTCGGTCCCGGCCGGCGTCCGTCAGGTCGACGTCGCGCAGAGCTACATGTGGACCTACGGGCGGGCGTCGCACCCGGTGAACGTCACCCCGGGCGGCACGAGCGAGGTCTTCTACTCGGGCCCGCTGCTCACCTTCGGCCTCGGTGGTGCCATGGGGCCGGAGCCGCAGAAGCGTCCGGGTCGGGGCATCCTCGTCGGTCTGCTGGTCTTCGTCTTCCTGGTGCTGCTGATCGGGGTCCTCGCCGTGGTGGTCGGCAACTCCTGACCGCCTGAGAACATCACACACGGCGCGCGCGCCGAGCACGTGTCGTGTGAGGTAAGTCGCTCTGAGTAGGGTCTCGGTCATGCCCGACGTCCTGTCCGACTACCACCCGGGTGTCGCCTTCGACGAGATGGTCGACGCCAGCGGCAGCGTCCGACCCAGCTACAGCGCCATCTACGCGACCCTGCAGCAGTCGACCCCCGCGGAGCTCAAGGGCATCGCGGAGGCGCTGGCCAGCAACTACACGCAGGCCGGCGTCACCTTCGACGTCGGCGGCGTGGAGCGGCCGTTCCCGCTGGACCTCGTCCCGCGCGTCATCGCCGCGGCGGAGTGGGACACGATCGAGACCGGCGTCGCGCAGCGGGTGCGCGCGATGGAGGCGTTCCTGGACGACGTCTACTCCGACGCCAAGGTCATCTCCGACGGGGTCGTGCCGAGCCAGCTGATCACTTCCTCCGCCCACTTCCACCGCGTGGTCTGGGGGGTCCGCCCGCCCAACGGCGTCCGCATCCACGTGGCCGGCGTCGACCTGATCCGGACGCCCGAGGGCGACGTGCGGGTGCTGGAGGACAACTTCCGGGTGCCGAGCGGCGTCTCGTACGTGATGACGAACCGGACGGCGATGATCACCGCGCTGCCCGACGCCTTCGCCAACCAGCGCATCCGCTCGGTCAACGACTACCCCGCCCGGCTGCTCCAGTCGCTGCGCCGGTCCTCGCCGGTCACCGACGACCCGAACATCGTCGTGCTGACCCCCGGCGTCTACAACTCCGCCTACTTCGAGCACACGCTGCTGGCCCGGACCATGGGCGTGGAGCTCGTGGAGGGGCGCGACCTCGAGTGCCGCCGCGGCAAGGTGTTCATGCGCACGACCGCCGGCCTGCGCCGCGTCGACGTGATCTACCGCCGCCTCGACGACGACTTCCTCGACCCGGTCTTCTTCCGCAGCGACTCGATGCTCGGCGTGCCCGGCCTCGTCAACGCCGTCCGTACGGGTGGGGTCGCCCTCGCCAACGCCATCGGCAACGGCGTCGCCGACGACAAGCTCATCTACACCTACGTCCCCGACCTGATCCGCTACTACCTCCACGAGGACCCGATCATCGCGAACGTCGACACCTGGCGGCTGGAGGAGGACGAGGCCCGCGCGGAGGTGCTCGACCGGCTCGACGAGCTCGTGGTGAAGCCGGTCGACGGGTCCGGCGGCAAGGGCATCGTCATCGGCCCGCGGGCGACGCGCGAGGAGCTCGACGCCCTGCGTGCCCGGGTCATCGCGGACCCGCGGGGCTGGATCGCGCAGCCGGTCGTCCAGCTGTCCACCGTGCCGACGCTGATCGACGACTCGCTGCGGCCCCGGCACGTCGACCTGCGGCCGTTCGCCGTGAACAACGGCGACAGCATCTACGTCCTCCCCGGCGGGCTGACCCGGGTCGCGCTGCCCGAGGGCGAGCTCGTGGTCAACAGCAGTCAGGGCGGCGGCAGCAAGGACACCTGGGTGCTCAGCCCGTCCTTCCCGCGCCTGGTGGAGGAGGCGGACGCGGTGGAGGCCGAGCTCCGGGCCGAGGACGGGGACCTGGCGGGCACCGTCGCCGTCGAGCCGGCCGAGTCCGTCGAGACCGTCGAGGTGGCACGGGCCGAGGTCCGGCCGCAGAACCGGCCGGTCGTCCCGATGCTCGTCGGCCGCCCGCGCGTCGACGTCCCCTCGCGCACCGCCGGGCACCGGCAGCAGGAGGAGCAGCAGCAGCAGGCCGGGCCGGACGATCGACGCGACGACGAGGCGGGGGCAGGCCGATGATGCTCAGCCGCATCGCGGAGTCGATGTTCTGGATCGGGCGCTACGTCGAGCGCGCCGAGGACACCGCGCGCCTGCTCCAGACCCACCTCCGCCTCCTGGTCGAGGACAGCTCGATCGAGGTCCAGGCCAGCGCCAACCTCCTCGCGCTGATGAGCGTCGAGAACGTCGAGGACCCCGACCACACCGATCTGCTGCGCCTGCTGGCGTACGACCGGCGCGAGCCGAGCTCGATCTTCTCCTGCTGGGCCGCCGCCCGCGACAACGCACGACGGGCCCGCGAGGTGATCCCGCTGGACCTGTGGGAGTGCATCAACACGACCTGGCACCAGCTGCCGTCCGGCGGCTTCGGTGTCGCGCGAGCCAACGGCTTCCTCAACTGGGCGCGCGAGCGCAGCGCCCTGTTCGGCGGCATCGCCCGCGGGACGATGGTCCGCGACGACGGCTGGCAGTTCCTCTCGCTGGGCCGCTGCCTCGAGCAGGCCGACATGACCTCGCGGCTGGTGGCGTCGGCGTCGGTCTCGGGCGGCGCGTCGCAGTGGCCGTCGGTGCTGCGCGGCTGCGGCGGGCACGACGCGTTCCTGCGCACGTACCGCGGCGTCCACAACGACGCCTCGGCCGCGGAGTTCCTCATCCGCGACGCCCGCTTCCCTCGCTCGATCATGCACGGGCTGGACGCCGCCTCGGACTGCCTGGCCAAGCTCGCGGTGGGCGACTCGGCCGGCTCGGGCCGCGACCAGCAGGCCCGCCGCCAGCTCGGCCAGCTGCGGTCGCGCCTGGAGTACGCCGACATGAACGACCTGGTCGACCACCTCGACGAGGAGATGGGCGCGGTGCAGGACGTCACCGCGGCCGTCACCGAGCTCGTCACGCGGCAGTACTTCGCCGCCGAGGACCAGCAGGCCTGGGTCACGGAAGGGACGCGATGAGGCTGTCGATCGACCACCAGACGGGGTTCCGCTACGACTCCCCGGTGAGCTCCTCGTTCAACGAGGCCCGGATGACGCCGGTGACCCGCGAGGGACAGACGGTCTGGACCAACCGGATCACCATCGAGCCGACGGCGTGGAGCTTCAGCTACGTCGACTACTGGGGCACGACGGTCACGACCTTCGAGCTGCACGAGCCGCACGAGCGGCTGACCGTGCACGCGCAGGCCGTCGTCGACACCCGGGGCGACGAGATCGCCTGGGACACCGAGCGGCGCAGCCCTCGCAACGACCTCGGGTGGGCGGCGCTGCGCGACCCCGGCGTCATCGACCCGATGACCGACTTCCTCACCGTCACCAGCCGGACGACGCCGCCACCGGAGCTCGCCGCCCGGGCCGCCGACGTCGCCGGCCAGGCGCCCCGGCTCGCCGGGCTCGACGTGTGCCGGATCGTGCACGACCACCTCTCGTACAAGCGCGGGTCGACCACCGTCAACAGCACCGCCGCCGACGTCTGGGACCTGGGCACCGGCGTCTGCCAGGACTACACCCACGTCGCGCTCGGTGCGCTGCGCTCGATCGGCCTGCCCGCGCGCTACGTCTCCGGCTACCTCCACCCCGGCGGGGACGGTTCCGGGAGCGGCACGGTCACCGGCGAGAGCCACTCCTGGGTCGAGTGGTGGTGCGGCAGCTGGGTCTCCTACGACCCGACGCAGGGCCAGCGGCTCACCGACCGCTACGTCCGGGTCGGCCAGGGACGTGACTACGGCGACGTGGCGCCCCTGCGCGGGACCTACTCCGGCGGCTCGTCGGAGATGTTCGTGACGGTGTCGATGACCGAGCTCGGCTGAGGCCTGACGTGAGCGGGCCCGGCGCCGCCCGTCCGGCCCGGCGGCCCGATATCTTGGCCCCATGAGCAACCCGTACGGCCAGCAGCCCCCCTACGGACAGCCCGGCCGGCAGCAGCCGAACCCGTACGGCCAGCCCCAGCATGCCCCGTACGGCCAGCAGCCGCAGCAGGGCTACGGCCAGCCCCAGCAGGGCGGCTACGGGCAGGCGCCCCAGCAGGGCTACGGCCAGTACGGCCAGCAGCAGCAGTGGGCGCCGCCGCAGCCGCAGCGACCGACGCTGCGCCACTTCGGGATGCCCGTGCTGACCATGGACGCGGTGCCCGGCCGCGAGACCACCGAGGTCCTCGGCCCGGTCGTCTCCGTCGTCGCCCGCACCCGCGAGCTGCGCCCCGACCTGCGCAACGCCGGCGTGGTCGAGGGCTACACCGCGATGCTCACCGACTCGCGCCAGGACGCCATCGCCAAGGTGGTCGACATGGCCCGCGAGGCCGGCGCGGACGCGGTCGTGGGCCTGCGCTTCGACTGCAGCGAGATCACCCAGTCCCTCAGCGAGGTCGTCGCCTACGGCACCGCGGTCAAGCTGGCCCCGGCGCCCGAGCCCCGCACGGAGCCCACGGCCTGAGCCCAGAAGCCTGAGCTCAGAAGCCTGAGCTCAGGCGCCTGAACCCGGCCGGGTCGCGACGGCGGCGACCACCACCTCGGCGACGGCGCGCGCCTCGGCGGGGTCCAGCGGTCCGAGACCGTTGAGCAGCCGGAAGACCACCGCGCCGAAGACCACGTCGACGACGAGGGTGGCCGAGAGGTCCGTGCTCAGACTGCCCTCCGTCTGCCCGCGCTCGACCAGCGTGGTCGTCTCCGCCCGCCGGCGCCCGAAGAACGAGTCCCGCAGCCGCTCCGCCCCCCGGGGTGCGCTGACCGAGGCGGCGATCAGCTCCACGCCCACCCGACCGCGCTCGCTCGCGTAGAACTCCGCCAGCCGGACGACCTGGTCGGTCAGGTCGGCGACGACGTCGCCGGAGTCGAGGACCGGGACCCGGTCGGTCACCGCCGCCCCGTACGCCTCCACGGCCAGCCCGAAGCCGTCGGGCCAGTGGCGGTAGAGCGTCGCCTTGCCGACCCTCGACCGCCGCGCGACCTCGTCGACGGTGAAGGCCGCGTAGCCGCGTTCCGCGAGCAGGGTGGCGGCGGCGTCGAGCGCCGCCTGGCGCGACCGCTGGCTCACCGGCCGCCCGCGGACCGGCCTCGGCTCGTCGTCGGTCATGCCCCCAGGTTACGGAACGCCTCGTTCAGCATGGGCGGCTCAGGCCTATACTGAACGGGTCGTTCTGAAAAGGAGATGGGCATGGTCGAAGGTGCGGGTCCAGCGGGCGAGCTGGGCGTGGGGATCGTCGGCGTGGGGTCGGCGTCGTCGTGGGCGCGCGAGGCGCACGTGCCCGCCGTGCACGCCGCGCCCGGGCTCCGGCTCCGGGCGGTGGCCACCCGGGACGCCGCGACGGTCGCGCAGACGGCGGCCGAGCTCGGGGCCGACGTGGGCTACGCCGACGCCCAGGACCTCGTCGACGACCCGTCGGTCGACGTCGTCACCGTCGGGGTGCCGGTCCCGGCCCACCGCGACCTGATCCTGGCCGCCCTGGCCGCGGGCCGGCACGTGGTGACCGAGTGGCCGGTCGGGACGAGCACGGCGCAGACGGCCGAGCTGGCCGCCGCGGCGACGGCCGCCGGGGTCCGGACCGCCGTGGACCTCCAGGCCCGGCTCGCGCCCGCCGCCGTACGGGCCCGTCGCCTGCTCGCCGACGGTGCGCTCGGGCGGGTGACCGCCGTGAGCGTCTACTCCTCGACCGCGGCGTTCGGACCGGTGGTCCCGGCGGGGGCGCGCTACCTCGAGGACCCCAAGAGCGGGATGAACCTCACGACCATCCAGGCGGCCCACACCCTCGACCTCGTGGCGAGCCTGTTCGGCGGGCTGGCGTCGTTCGCCACGCTGCGGACCGTCCAGCACCCCGACGTCACCGTGGCCGGCAGCGACCCCGTCGATCACCTGCGGCGTACGGTCCCCGATCACGTGCTCGTGCAGGGCCGGCTCCTCTCCGGCGCGGCGCTCGCCGTCGAGGTGAGCGGCGGCCGGGCCCCCGAGGCACCGTTCCGCCTCGAGGTCCGCGGCGAACGGGGCAGCCTCGTGCTGAGCGGAGGCGGTCCCCGGGGGTTCCAGGCGAGCCGGCTCCGGCTGGAGCGGGACGGTTCCGTGGAGGTGCTCGACGAGGCCGGGACGCAGGACCTCCCCGACCCGGTGGTGAACGTGGCGCGCGTCTACGCCACGTTCGCGGCCGAGCTCCGGGGCGGGGGGACGGGAGAGAGCGAGAGCGCGCCCGACTTCGACGACGCGCTCCGGCTCGCCCACCTGCTCGACGACCTCGTCCGGTCGGACGAGGAACGGCGCACCGTCGAGCCCCCGGCCCCCTGGCCCCGCTGAGCGGAGCCGGGGAGTCCGATCGGGCCGGACGTCAGACGGCCGGACGCACCCGGATGCCGTCGGCGCCCGCCTCGAAGCGGACCTCCGAGAGGTCGCCGACGATCGCGTCGGCCCGCAGCTCGTCGCGGGCCGTCGTGGTGACGACCGCGAGGGTCGCGCAGCCGGCCGCGCGGGCCGCCTGCAGCCCGAGCGGCGCGTCCTCGACGACCAGGCAACGCGTCGGGTCGACGCCGAGCCGCTCCGCCGCCAGCAGGTACGGGTCGGGCGCCGGCTTGCCGTGCTCGACCTGGTCGGCCGTGACGAGGACGGACGGTGCGCGCAGCCCCGAGGAGGCGATGCGCGCCCGGGCCAGCGGCATCGTGCACGAGGTCGCGATGGCGCTCGGGGCGTCGACCAGGGCCGCCAGCGCCTCCGCCGCGCCCGGCAGGACCACCAGTCCGCCGGTGTCGTTCAGCTCGAGCTCGTTGATGCGCAGGATCCCGGCCTCGCGGTCCGCCTCCGGCAGGAACTTGGCGACGATGCTCGCCGCCGGGATCCCGTCGTGGCCCCGCATCAGGTCCGCGGGGACGCCGTGCTCGACCGCCCACGCCGCCCAGGCGCGGTAGACGGCCGCGGTCGAGTCGACCAGCGTCCCGTCCATGTCGAACAGCACCGCGTCGAAGACCTTGTCCTCGAGCCCGTCCAACCCCACGTCTGCTCCTCCGTCGTCACCTCAGCCTGCGGTCCGCCATCTTCCCATCCGCGGGTCCGCGGCCCGACCGACGGATCCCGGCGAGACCTGAGACAGTACTGAGAGCCCGTCCTGGGCGAGCCCGATCCCGAGAGGTCGTCCCGTGACCCTGCGCCTTCCCCGCCCGCTCCGTGCCGTCGGCGCCGGGCTCCTCGGCCTCGCCCTGGCGGCGTCGTTCGCGCCCGCGGCCTCGGCCGCCGGGACGCTCGCCGCCTTCGCCTCGGTCGAGTCGACCCCGGACGGCTGCCGGTCGACGGTCGTCACGGGCATCGACGGCTCGGCGGGGGTCCGCTACTACGCCGACGGCCACCGCCTGCACTTCCCCAGCAAGACGTTGCGGTTCGACGACGTCGGCGTCGTCGAGCTGACGGCGAAGGGGAAGGACGGCGCGACGCTCGACCGGTACCGCTACCGCCTCCTCGCCCCCGCCGACTGCTTCGACGGCGCCCCGACCGTGGACGACACGATCCCGCGCTACGCCCCGAAGGTCAGCTGGTGCACCGGTGACCGCCACCCGTACGTGGCCCAGGCCTTCGCCTCCGAGGAGGGGAGCCCCCTCGTGTGGGCCCTGCGCCGCCGCTCGGACCGGCACCTCGTGGACTACGGCCTGGCGAAGCTCGACGAAGGCTCGGGGGAGACACGCTTCCCGCTCGACCGCGGCCTGAAGCCGGGGCGGTACGTGGTCGAGGCCCAGGAGAACGTCCCCAGCCCCGAGGGCTACTGGTGGTCGATGGCGGTGGAGGAGCTGCGCTGCCTGAAGACGCCGAAGGCGAAGCGCGGGAAGGTCACGTTCACCGTGCCGAAGCGCGGACCGGCGGCCCTGCTCACGCTCTCCGTCCCCGCCGAGGTCGACCCGGTGAAGGTCGTCCGCGTACGCGCCGGCCGCACGTACACGTTCCGCACGTCCGCGTCCGAGGTCAGCTGGACCGCGACGCCGACCGGCGACCACATCGGCGAGCTGGGGCACGGCACCGTGAGCGTCCCGCAGGGCTGACCCCGCCGGTCCCCCGTGGGCTGGAGGTGCGGCGCGACGAACTCGCCCTCCCGATCCCCTTGCGTGAGTGAGTACTCACTCATAGAGTCGGGCCTCGTGCCCCGTGCCACCCCCATGCCTCTCGAGGACCGACGTTCCGCGCTGATCCTCGCGACCGAGCCGCTGCTGGAGCGGTACGGCCGCGACGTCAGCACCCGCCAGATCGCCGAGGCGGCCGGCGTGGCCGAGGGGACGATCTTCCGGGCCTTCGCGACCAAGGACGAGCTCATCGACGCCGTGGTCGAGGAGGTGTTCGACGAGCACAGCACCCGGGACGCGATCCTCGCCGTCGACCCCGCCCTGCCGCTGCACCAGCGCCTCGTCGCCGCGGTGACGATCCTCCAGGACCGGACCCGTCGGGTCTTCGCGCTCTTCCACGCGCTCCGGCTGCGGCCCGGCTGGGCCGGCGCCGGCCCGGACGACCGGCCGGCGCACGAGGCCCTCCACGCCCGCCGCCACCACGAGCAGAAGCAGGTCGAGCTGGCCCTGCTCGACCTGATCGGTTCCGACGCCGCGAGCCTGCGGGTGCCCGCGCTCGACGCCGTGACGGTGCTGCGGGCCAACGTCTTCGCCCTCACCCACCCGCTGCTCGGCGACGAGCGGCTGTCCCGGCCCGACCGCATCGTCGACCTCGTGCTCCACGGGGTCTCCCGCGCCACCCCACCGACCGAGGACGCCCCGTGCTGATCCGCCTGCTCCGCACCCGACTGCTGGCCCCGTACGGGCGCCTGCTGCTCGGCGTGCTCGTCCTCCAGCTCGTGGGGACGCTCGCCTCCCTCTACCTGCCGAGCCTCAACGCCTCGATCATCGACCGCGGCGTGCTGACCGGCGACACCGCATACATCTGGCGCACCGGCCGGGTGATGCTCGTGGTGAGCCTGGTGCAGATCGTCTGCGCCGCGTTCGCCACCTACCTCGGCGCGAAGGCGGCGATGAGCTTCGGCCGCGACGTGCGCGGGGCGGTGTTCGAGCGCGTGCTCTCCTTCTCGGCGCGCGAGATGAACCGCTTCGGCGCGCCCACCCTGATCACCCGGACGACGAACGACGTCCAGCAGGTCCAGCTGCTCGCGCTGCTCTCCTCGACCGTGTTCGTCGCGGCGCCGATCACCATGGTCGGCGGCGTGATCATGGCCCTGCGCGAGGACGTGACGCTGTCCTGGCTGATCATCGTCGCCGTCCCCGTGCTCGTGATCAGCATCGGGCTGCTGATCTGGCGGATGCGGCCGCTGTTCCGCGTCGTGCAGACCCGGATCGACACGGTGAACCGCGTGCTGCGCGAGCAGATCACCGGCATCCGCGTCGTCCGCGCCTTCGTCCGCGAGCCGTTCGAGGAGGACCGCTTCGGTCGCGCCAACGCCGAGCTCACCGCCACCCAGAC